>CALBGD010000216.1 GCA_937893735.1 uncultured Clostridia bacterium
GATACTCAAGGACATGAAGCCCGGCGACACAGTTACAGCTACCGTTGTAAGAACTGATTCCCGCGGCAGGGAGAAGTCCGTTGATATCACTATCGAGCTTTCCGAATACAGCGGAAACTGATCAGGGCAAATAAATAGGTTAACAAGGCAGGCGGTGAGCCTGCCTTGTTTTATTTGGGACAAAGGAAAATAGACATATTCATTAAATAGTCTATAAAGCCTAGAACTGCCGCCATTTATTGCTAGAAAATTTGTCTAAATTACTCAAACAATAAAAAAATATATTGTTTTATTTCACAGTAATGTGGTTTAAATCTTGAAATTCCGGAGAAATAATAGTATAATGATATTTGGTGAAAAATTATATGCTAACTGGCGCAAGCCGCACAGATGAAAGGGGTCATTAACAGAATGAAATCTCCGTTTACAAAGGAGGAGCTGAGAAGACAGCTCGACGGCATACTCGAATTCGATTTCAGAACAGATGCGCAGAACGCGACCATCACACAGGTCTACCGCGCACTTTCTTCGATCGTGGTCAACTACCTCAAGGAGAAGCGTCACGACTTTATGCACGACTGCAACTCCAAGGGCAGAAAGCAGGTTTATTACCTCTCCATGGAGTTCCTTATGGGACGCTCCCTCAAGACAAGCCTTTACAACCTCGGTATGCAGGACGCTGCCGCTGAGTGCCTCAAGGATATGGGCATCAAGATAGACAGCGTATATGACGAGGAGCCGGACGCAGGTCTCGGAAACGGCGGTCTGGGCAGACTTGCAGCCTGCTACATGGACGGTCTGGCTACCTGCGATTATCCCGCAACAGGCTATTCTATCCGCTACGAGTATGGTATCTTCAAGCAGAAGATCGTTGACGGCTGGCAGACAGAGCTTCCTGACAACTGGCTCCCCGGCGGCGGTGCTTGGCTGGTTCCCGTTCCCGATCAGGCTATCGAGGTCCATTTCGACGGTCAGATCAACGAGTACTGGGAGAACAACTACCACCACCTTGAGCACGTTAATTACACCACAGTAAACGCTGTTCCCTACGATATGTATGTTTCCGGCTACGACAGCAAGGGCGTTTCCAAGCTGCGTCTGTGGAGCGCTGAGTCCATGTCCTTCGATATGAACAGCTTCAACACCGGCGACTATGCAAAGGCTATGGGCGCAAACAACATCGCCCACGCTATCTCCAAGGTACTTTATCCTAACGATAACCACCTCGAGGGTAAGGCTCTCCGTCTGCGCCAGCAGTACTTCATGTGCGCCGCTTCCGTTGGCGATATCGTAATGCGTCACATGAACGTATACGGCACACTGGAGAACTTCCACGAGAAGGTTGCTATCCACATAAACGATACTCACCCGACCCTCGCTATCCCCGAGCTGATGAGAATCCTGCTGGACGACTGCGGCTACGGCTGGGAGCAGGCTTGGCACATCGTTACCAACACCTTTGCTTACACCAACCACACCGTTATGGCAGAGGCGCTCGAGAAGTGGGATCAGAGTCTTGTTGAGAAGATACTCCCGAGAATCTACTCCATCATCTGCGAGATCAACCGCCGCTACTGCGAGGAACTGTTCAACAGGACCCAGGACAGCGACAGGGTTTCCAAGATGTCCATTATCCAGGGCGGCAAGATACACATGGCATACCTTTGCTGCGCTGCTTCCCACAGCGTAAACGGCGTTTCCAAGCTGCACAGCCAGATCATCAAGGACGATGTATTCAGACTCCAGTACCTTGACAGACCGTCCCAGTTCAAGAACGTTACTAACGGTATCGCTTACAGAAGATGGCTGCTCCAGAGCAATCAGGGTCTTACAGACCTGCTGTCCCAGTGCATAGGCGAGGGCTTCAAGAAGGACGCTGCTGAGCTCATCAAGTTCCAGGTATTCGCAAACGACAAGAACGTCCTCGAGCAGCTCGGCAAGATAAAGAAGCAGAACAAGCAGGCTTTCGCTGAGTACGTTGAAAAGACCACCGGCACAAAGCTCAACCTTGATTCCATCTTTGACGTACAGGTAAAGCGCCTGCATGAATACAAGCGCCAGCAGCTCAACGCAATGAACATCATTGCCGACTATAACTACCTGCTCCAGAATCCGGACGCAGATTACGTTCCGAAGACCTATATCTTCGCTTCCAAGGCGGCTCCGGGCTACTATATCGCAAAGCAGATAATCAAGATGATCTGGTGCATCGGCGAGGAGATCAAGCACAACCCGAAGATCAGGGAGAAGCTCAGCGTTGTATTCCTTGAGGACTACCGCGTAACTCTGTCTGAGATACTCATGCCGGCTGCCGAGATCTCCGAGCAGATCTCCCTTGCAGGCACAGAGGCTTCCGGTACCGGTAACATGAAGCTCATGCTCAACGGTGCGCTGACCCTCGGCACCTACGACGGCGCCAACGTTGAGATACACGAGGCTGTGGGCACCGACAATATCTTCATCTTCGGTATGAGAACTCCTGAGGTAAACGAGCTCCGCATGAAGGGCTACCACCCCGAGGATTACATCAACAACAGCCAGGTTATCCGCGACGTTATGCAGCGTATGTACAACGGCATCAACGGTGCGACCTTCGAGGAAGTTGCAAATTCCATCAGGAACAAGGACTTCTATATGGCTCTCGCGGATTTCGACAGCTACCGCGGAACACAGCACTACATCAGCGAGGTTTATAAGAACCAGCTCGACTGGAATAAGAAGTCGCTGTACAACATCGCCGGCTCTGGCAGATTCTCTGCCGACCGTGCAGTTACGGACTACGCAAGAGATATCTGGAACCTCAAGTGATATCCGCATAGAATTTATCCGGGCGGCGCGCCGCGGCTTCTTGCCGCGGTTCAACCGCCTTTTTTCCGTATTCTTTTAACTAAGGAGAATTCCATGAGCTTACCCATTTTTGACTGCTTCGACCACAACTACAAGCACCCGTTCGGCGCGCTGCGCAAGGGTCAGCCGAGTATCTTCAACGTGCGCTTCCCGAAAACCATGGCGATAAAGGACCTTACGCTGGTAATGTTCCGCCCGGGCTACAAGGAGCGCTTCATCGGGCTGGACTTACAGGACGAGAGCGGCAGCGACAACATTTATTCCTGCTGCTTCACACCGAACAACACCGGACTTCACCACTACTACTTCACCTGCGTGCTGGACGGCAGACGCCGCTACATCAAGCGCCGCGGCGCTTCCGAGGGCGTGTTCGAGGGCGAGGAGCTCTTCCAGCTCACAGTTTTTGACGAGGACCTCTACACACCGCTGTTCATACGCGGCGGTATCATGTATCAGATATTCCCCGACCGCTTCTGCAAGAGCGGAAAGCCGCACGAGGGAGTTCCGCAGGACAGGATAATCCGCGACGACTGGTACGCTACGCCCTACTACAAGCCGGACGAAAAGGGTGTTGTGCGCAACAACGACTATTTCGGCGGAGACCTCCAGGGCGTTATCGAGAAGCTCCCCTACATCAAGAGCCTCGGTGCGACCGTTATCTATCTGAACCCTATCTTTGAGGCTCACGAGAACCACCGCTACAACACCGCAAATTACGAGAAGATAGACCCCATGCTCGGCACGGAGGAGGACTTCAAGGAGCTCTGCGAAAAGGCGAAGGAGATGGGCATAAGCGTCATACTGGACGGCGTATTCTCGCACACCGGTGCGGATTCCATCTACTTCAACAAGTTCGGCAGATACGGCGACCACACGGGAGCCTACCGCGACAGGAACAGCCCCTACTACCCGTGGTACAGCTTCACGGGATACCCGGACAGATACGAGAGCTGGTGGGGCATAACCACCCTCCCGAACGTAAACGAGAACAACCCTGATTACACGAACTACATCTGCGGCAAGGACGGTATCCTCCAGAAGTGGATAAAGCTCGGCGCGCAGGGCTGGCGTCTGGACGTTGCAGACGAGCTCCCGGACGAATTCCTCGACAACATCAACAAGGCTGTCAAGGGAATGGGCGGCGACAAGATAGTTTACGGCGAGGGCTGGGAGGACGCCTCCAACAAGGAGAGCTACGGCGTGCGCCGGCGCTACCTCAACGGCGGTCAGCTCGACAGCGTTATGAACTACCCGTTCAAGGAGGCTATCCTGAACTACGTCAAGTTCGCGGACGCAAAGGTATTCGTGGACAGCATAATGACGATACTCGACCACTACCCGAAGCCCGCGATAGATATGCTGATGAACTTCCTTTCCACCCACGACACGGAGCGCGCGCTGACAAGGCTCGCGGGCGACGAGATAGGCTGGAACGGCAAGGACTGGCAGGCTGAGCGCAGCCTTTCCGGTCAGCAGTATATGTACGGCATTTCGCTGATGAAGTGCGCGATGGTGCTCCAGTTCTTCCTGCCGGGAATTCCGTCCGTGTACTACGGCGACGAGGCTGGCATGGAGGGCTACCGCGACCCGTTCAACCGCCGCTGCTATCCGTGGGGCAGGGAGAACCTCGACCTCATCGAGTTCACAAAGCAGCTTTCGGTTATCCGCAAGGGGACTCACGCGTTCGAGCAGGGCAGCATGATGTTCATTGAGTGCGACGACAATGTGTGCGTATTCGCGCGTTACGACAAGATAACCCGCGAGGCGGCGATAATCTACCTCAACAAGAGCACAAAGGGTCACACCTTTGAGATAGTCAACGACAAGACGGATAT
>CALBGD010000217.1 GCA_937893735.1 uncultured Clostridia bacterium
CTATCCCTGCGTGGCTTGTAGGGTTTTACCGGTAAATATATTATAACAGGAGGTAATCTCATGGACTTACAGTCAGTTATCGACGAGGGCAAAAGAATAGTATTTTTCGGCGGAGCGGGAGTTTCCACCGAAAGCGGTATCCCGGATTTTCGCAGTGCGGACGGTCTGTACAACCAGAAGTACAAGTTCCCGCCGGAGCGAATAATCTCGCACAGCTTTTTCATGAGCCAGCCGGAGGAATTCTACCGCTTTTACCGCGACCGCATGATATTCCCGGAGGCAAAGCCCAACGCCGCCCACTTAAAGCTCGCGGAACTGGAGCGCGCCGGAAAGCTCTCCGCCGTGATAACCCAGAACATAGACGGGCTTCACACTGCGGCGGGAAGCAAAAACGTCATAGAGCTGCACGGCTCCGTGCACCGCAATCACTGTATGAAATGCGGCAAATCCTACGGGCTTGACTTCATCGCAGACAGCGAGGGGATCCCCCGGTGCGAGTGCGGCGGCATAGTAAAGCCGGACGTGGTGCTCTACGAAGAGGGTCTTAACGAGGACGATATCAACCGCGCCATCAACGCCATCGCCGAGGCAGATGTGCTGATAATCGGCGGCACATCTCTGGTGGTTCAGCCGGCGGCGGGACTTATCCGATTCTTTAACGGCAGGCGGCTGGTGGTAATTAACAAGACGCCGACCTCTGCGGACGATGAAGCGGACATCGTGATAAAGGGCAGTATCGGAGAAACTCTTTCGCAGATAAACGTGTGATATAAACTCATGAGCCCCGGGGCAAAACCCGGGGCTCATGATCTCATTTAAGGGAAGAAAAAATCTTATCAGCCGTTGAGCTCATCGGGATAGAACGAGAGCTCCCCGTTGTCCTCGACTGTGAACGTTACGCTGGGAGTGTAGTAGTAGTTTCCGTATACGTCATACAGCGTCATGGAGTAGCTGTAATCGGAAGCCGGAAGCGGGCCGTATGTTATCTCGATATCGCCGTTTACGGTGAATTCATCACCGTAGATGTACTGGCTCATATCGTCCGCGAAAACGAAGTACGCAGGCTGGATAACGTCGCCGTCCTTGAGCTTCACAGTCTCCCTGGAAGCCACGCCGGTCTCAGGGTCGATTCCCGACCATGCGCCCATGACGTTCCATGTTCCGGCGTTGAAATCGAACTCCATACGGAGGTTGGTCTGCTCGCCGTTAAGCATGACAGGCGCCGTATAAACGCCTATGGAGCTTCCCTTGCTTACGATATTTATTGCAAGCGGCTGACCGCCGATAGCGGGCCATGTGCCGTCGAAATCGTCGTAAAGGGTCATGGAGTCATAATCCGTGAGCACCTCGTCGTCCTCGCCGAGATAAACCGTAGCTCCGTCAAGCACTGCGAAAATGGAACAGGTCGCGTAGTTGAACGTGTTCATATCCGCGAGCTTAACTGTATATGTTCCCTCGTCATCGAAATAGACGTTTTCCACGCTGATGGTGCTGCTGTCGTCTACATAGCTGATACCGTCGTTTGCACCGACATTCTCGTCAGGCGTGTAGTCGTTGTCCCATACATTGCCGGAATCCGCAAAAAGTCCGCTGTTGTCGTATTGGCTGACATCTCCGCCGGTGGTTCCATATGCCGCCGCGTCAACGAATGCGAGGTAATAGGTGCTGGTGCAGATATCCGCAAAAATAGAAAGCTCCTCCGTGCCTTCAACAGACAGCGGATAGTACAGCGAAAGCCCGCCCGCGCCCTCGTGCATGGAGCCGTTCACGCTGTATATAACTGCGCTCTCCAGCTTTTTGAGAGTGTCGGAAGCATTCGGGGCATACTGCTCTACCATATTGAGCATTCCACCAAGGTCCACCATGTTGGTGTAGCCCTCGTTCCTGTTGTTGCCGCCAAAGTTGTCTGCGCTGTATACCGCCCTCGCGATATCGCCCATGTTTTCGTATTCGTACATCTCCTGAGCTGTCTGGTTGAACGAAACAAGCAGGTCGTCAAGCTTGGAGAGATCTGTTATAGCAAAGGTGGTGCCGTCGGGATCGGCATTGTCTATGCAGTGCTGATAGTAGCTCTGGCACTGCATTTCTCCGAGCTGCGCTCCGTCCGCGTCTGGATTCTCGGAAAGGAACTCCATGATGTCGGCGTAATTCCAGCCGCCGCCCGGCTCCGTCTCCTCGGAGGCGAACATATACCGCGCATAGGGAGCGATGATGTTCGCGGTTTCAAGCGTGCTCATAAGGCACGCGTCAAATCCGATGAACTCGAACTTGTCCGTCATGCTGTCATAAACGGAATTCAGCGCACTGTCTATCTCACGCAGGGAAAGGCTGTCCATATCATTCAGCTCATCGAAGCATACGCCGCTTATGCTTCCGCCGCCGTGGTTCCAGAAAACAAGACCCATATGCTCAGCCGGGTAGTTCTCGACGCCCCATGAAATGAAATCCGCGAGGGTGTCCGGATCTCCCATCGGACGGAGGTCGAACTCATCAATGAGCTCCAGCTC
>CALBGD010000218.1 GCA_937893735.1 uncultured Clostridia bacterium
AGGAAATATTAAAAGGGACGGAAAATCCGTCCCTCTTATTTTTAGATCTTGTCGAGTGCCTGCGCGATATCGTCAATAAGATCCTGAGCGTCCTCAAGTCCGCAGGAGTATCTTACGAGGTTCGGAGATACGCCGCAAGCCTTGAGCTCCTCGTCATTAAGCTGACGGTGAGTTGCGCTTGCCGGGTGCAGACAGCAGGTACGCGCGTCTGCAACGTGGGTCTCGATAGCGCCGAGTCTCAGATGCTTCATGAATTCCTCGGCTGCCTTTCTGCCGCCCTTCATGCCGAAGCTTACTACGCCGCAGGTGCCGTTCGGCATATATTTCTGTGCAGCGTCATAGTACTTGTCGCCGGGAAGTCCGGGGTAGTTCACGAACTCTATCTTTTCATGCTGGCTCAGGAATTTTGCAACCGCAAGACCGTTCTCGCAGTGGCGCTTTACGCGGACGTGGAGGCTCTCCAGCCCGAGGTTCAGGATAAACGCATTCATCGGCGCCTGAATGGAGCCGAGGTCTCTCATCATCTGCGCGGTGGCCTTGGTGATAAATGCTCCGCCACCGAACTTCTCAGCATAGGTGATCCCGTGGTAGCTCTCGTCAGGAGTGCACAGCCCCGGGAACTTTTCAGCGTTCTCCATCCAGTCGAAGCGGCCGCTGTCAACAATGCAGCCTCCGACAGCCGCGCCGTGTCCGTCCATGTACTTGGTGGTGGAGTGAGTTACGATATCAGCGCCCCACTCGAACGGGCGGCAGTTTATAGGAGTTGCAAAGGTGTTGTCCACGATGAGCGGAACTCCGTGGTCGTGCGCAGCCTTGGCGAATTTCTCAATGTCGAGGACGGTGAGCGCCGGGTTCGCGATGGTCTCGCCGAAAACAGCCTTGGTGTTCGGCTTGAATGCTGCGTTCAGTTCTGCGGGAGTGCAGTCCGGGCTTACGAACGTGAAATCAATTCCCATCTTGCGCATGGTCACGTTGAACAGGTTGAACGTACCGCCGTAGATGGAGCTGGAAGCCACAACATGGTCGCCGCAGCTTGCGATGTTGAATACCGCGAAGAAATTCGCCGCCTGACCGGAGGAGGTCAGCATAGCCGCGCAGCCGCCCTCAAGGTCGCATATCTTTGCGGCAACTGTGTCGTTCGTGGGGTTCTGGAGGCGGGTGTAGAAATATCCGCTCGCCTCAAGGTCGAACAGCTTTCCCATGTCCTCGCTGGTGGCATATTTGAATGTCGTGCTCTGGATTATCGGCACCTGACGGGGCTCGCCGTTTCCGGGAGTGTAGCCGCTCTGTACGCATTTTGTTCCTAAATTGTATTCGCTCATTTTGTCCTTGTATGATATAGTTAAGCCCCATATCATATCCT
>CALBGD010000219.1 GCA_937893735.1 uncultured Clostridia bacterium
ATCCGGTGCATTCCGGATAATGAGATAGCCTACGCAGCCGCGAACCAGAACGCGGATACCATTCACATTGAGGTGTGCTATAAGCAGAAATCCGGCAGGTTTGAGGAGAAATCCATCGCCGCCCTGGAGAAACTGGTGCGCAGTCTGATGGCTAAGTTCAAGATCCCGGCGGCCAAGGTGCTGCGGCACTACGACCTCACTGGGAAGCTCTGCCCGGCGTACTACGTTGACGAGAACCGCTGGGCGGCTCTGCACGAGCGTATTACCTCAGACCGCAAGGGCGGGGCGCTGTACCGCGTGCAGGTGGGGGCTTTCGGGTCTAAGGATAACGCGGAGGCTTACGCGGCTAAAATCAAGCAGGCGGGATTCAACGCTTATGTTGTTCAGTGAAATAATAAGTTTTCCCCGGGGCGTAGGCTCCGGAGATTTCGTCATTTTGCACAAAATCAGTCGGGTAACTTTGGCGGCTTCAAAACGCCCGATTTGGTTGCCAAGAGCCCGGCAAAACAGTTTGTACCTTTAACTTGACACCCCTGTTGACACCCATAATCATGAAAAAGTACGCAAAATCACGACAAAATACATTCAATTCGCTTCAAGTAAACAGACCGTAAAAATCCCCGCCAGGCGGCTTAAACAGCCATATGGCGGGGACTACTATTTTGGAGCGGATAATGGGAGTCGAACCCACCACCTCAGCTTGGGAAGCTAATGTTTTACCGATAAACTATATCCGCATTACGGAACTCTTTGGAAGCCCCGTAAGCATATTATATCACGTTCCGGAAAATTTGTCAAGTGAGTGTCGCCATAAAAAAACGTGGGAATTCGCGTTCATTCGACGGCGGTTTTTTCCTGCGTCAGGAGCCGCGGAGCGGTCAGGTCTATGAGGAACGCCCCTAGGGTAGCAGTCACTAGGATAGCAAGAACCGCGCCGGAAAGCACCGTAGCTCCGCAGGAGAGCCCCATGGCGAGCGGAACTCCGCCGATAGCCGCCTGAACGGTCGCCTTTGGCATATACGCTATCATGCAGAACAGGCGCTCCCGGAATTTCAGCTTTGTGCCGAGCATACACAGGAACACTCCCGCGAAGCGGAACAGCAGCGCCCCGAATATCACGCCGAGCACCGGCAGCCATATCCCGCCTACCGAAGTAACGTCCACCTCCGCGCCGACCAGCACGAACAGAAGAAGCTCAGCCGCCGTCCACAGGCGGGAGTATTTCGCGGAAACCCGGATCGCGCGCTCC
>CALBGD010000220.1 GCA_937893735.1 uncultured Clostridia bacterium
GTACTCCTCGCCCTTATACCACGGGTCGGTGGTGTCAACAGTTTCGCTGCGTATCGTGCAGGAGTGTGCAACGGGCTCGGTCAGGGCGCTGTAATATGGTGAGCCGCTCAGCCGCTCGTCCTCGGGTATGTCGCCGGCTGCCGGGTACATTCTCACCCGGACGGAGCTTTCTCCCCACGGCTCAACGATGAGCCGCGCGCCTCCGAAGGCGGCAGTAAGTCGGTTGTTTTCGGTAGTTACTGTCATGGCAGATTTCCTTTCTGAAAAAGTATTCTGTATTTATTATACCTGCGTATCCGGCGTATGTCAAGACGAAATCGCAAATTTACTTCAACGTGGGCAGATGATCGGAAAGCTCGCGTCGGGACTTTGCACCAACAACCGCGCAGGTGCGTTTAAGGCTGCTCTTAACACTGTCTATGCTGACCCCGAACAGATTGCTTATCTCCGCATTGGATATCCCGGACGCCGCCATTATCGCGTATGAATATGCGGCAGGAGTAAGCCCCAGCGCGATGCGGCGGTTTTCAGTCACGGAAACCAGCCTTTCAAGAGGTTTCAGATAATGCTCGGCATAGTTCTCCTTGCGCGCATTGCCAAGATACGTTATCTCGTATGTCCGGACGGTCTCCATTCCGCGCCGGAACTGTGTTCCCTGCTGCTGTGCGCTTTCTATCGCCGGAAGAAGCTCAGCAGGCACCATTGGCTTCAAATGCTCGAACACATCTGCGTGTGCAGCGCATACCTCCGCAAGGGCAGTCGGAATATGGTTGTCCTCCGCTGAATATATGGCGTCGCCAAAAAGCTGGGCCGCCTTGTCAAAATTGCTCAGCATCATATACGCTTCAGCCGAGTATATGCGAAGCTTTATTCCAGCTATTTCGTTTCCCGCTGTGACAGCAGCGGTGATGTATTTTTCGGACGCCTCCGCCACCTGATTATAATTTTCCCTTGAAAGCCAGAACGCGGATTTTGTCATGCAGAAATACGGCGCGGTGTAGCGGTTGTACATAACGTCGGTCTCTTCGGTGCTGAGCGCGAACCAGCTGTCCTCTATTCCTCCGCCGCGCATGGCGCTGAGCATTCCAAGGCACAGCTTCGCAAAATCTCCCTCTTCCTTATTGAGGTTCTGCCGCTCAATGTCGTGTATCTGCGACAGGAACTCAAAAAAACGAAGATAGTCTCCAAGAAAAAGACAGCATTTCGAGGCATTATACAGCGCACAGATCTGCGTCGCGGGTATTCCGGCGCAGGATCTTGCGGCAGACGTAAGCTGATCCAGCGCACCGCACAGATCACCTTGATAATACCGCACCTCGCCGGCGAAAATGTTCTGCGTAAACTTTCCGTGATTCAGCATTTCCGCATACATACGCTGATAGCGGTTGAACTGGGAATTCTCCGTCTGGAGCGAATAACCCCGTCGGTGAACAAGCGCAAAAATTGACGGCGAATACATAGACCACGGGAACATCGGAGATTCAAAACGACGTACATCTTTGAACAGGTCGTAGGCGCGCATTATGTCTGCACCCATCTTGTCAAGAATATAGAAGTCCTCATTCGTGCGCAGCGCATAGGCATAGCACAGCAGAGAGTGCCGGTCTGATTCATCAAGATCCGGGCTGGATCTAAGGAAGCTGATTATCTCGTTGAACCTGCCGGAAAGAAGCGGCTTTACGTCCGTGTGCATAAGCAGCGCCAGCATTCGCAGAAGTCTCGGAAGTATTCCCTTTGTGTCAAGCGGGCAGTTCTTCACAAAATCCAAAAGGAGTCTTGAGGAGCGTATCATCATCGAGTATGGTATCATGTCGAACGCACGGACAGCCCCAGCCAGCTCATACTCACCAGCAAGGTAATACTCGCAGAAACACAGGAATGCTTCCGCACGGCGGCGGTACTCGCGGGCAAAGCATATTCTGAGGTCATGCTGAACATTCGCCGGCAGCCGGAAAAATATCATATACGCTGTGTGGCTGAGCACCGGGTGGATAATGACCGAACGCGAACGATGATTCACAGCTGCAAGAGGTATCATTTCATTAATTCGGTCAAGCTCACGGAGTATCTCATCGGGAGAAGACAAGCCGCTTCCGAAATAAGCGGTCACGGAGGCAAATGCGTTCAGATCCAGGCAGAAACCCTCCGGCTGGTCGGGAAATGCCGACGCCGCGATAAGAGCGCCCCATGTTTTCTTCGGCAGATGCTGCAATACTGCACGGATAAGCCTTTCCTCCGTGGTTGAATTCGAAAACCGCTCGCCCTGCTTCGCAAGCATGAAGCAAAGCCGTGTTCCGAGGAAAGCACCGCGGGTGGCGCTGAAAACCGCAGAAGCGTTTACCTCAACGCCCACGTTTTCAGCGTATGCCCTTATCTCGCTGATATCAAGGGAGAGCTGCTGGCGCTCAAGCAGGAGAAAGCGCAGCTTCACTGCAAGCTTTCGGAAGGCGCTTTTAATGCTGTCGCCGACAAACACGAACCGCGCACAGGCACACTCGCTGAAAAGATCGGCGGAACGCCGGTTTCCCAGAAGAGCTTGTATCGCAAGCGGGCAGTCCACGATTATCAGCGGCTCACGACTGAGGGAAACCGCTTTCAGGCGCTCACGGAGAGCTGTGTACTCGCCGTCTGTCAGCGGCTCATTGGCTGGCTCGCTGAGAAGATGAGCCATTATCTGTGAGAAGCAGTCGCCTGTGCTTTCCGCAGCTGTTATGAACTTTACGGATATTCCGGAGGGGCGCGTGCGGCGGATAAACTCCCGCAGAAGCGTGGATTTACCCGCTCCGTTCTGGGCGCAGACAACGGTCACGCGGTTCGAATAGATACCGCGCAGCAGACCGCTTATCCGTCTCGGAATATATATGCTGTCAAGCTCCACCCTGATGCGCCCCCTCGTTATTCAAAACAAGGCTGCCGGGAAGCCATGCGGCTTATCGGCAGCCTGAATCCCCGGCGGAAAGCCGGGCGGATCTTTACTCTGTGACCTTGATGAAATGTGCGATGTAGCTCTGGAAATCTCCCCACAGGGACGGGATATCAAAACCGCTGTTCATAAGGACTTCCGCGCTGTATACCTTTCCGGTCTCCTCGTGGCGGTAATAGCAGCCCTTTTCAAGTCCTACAAGGCGTAATCTGTGCAGGAACACGCTCGGCTCCTTGAGCACCTGAATATACTCCAGAAGCGCCTCGCTCTTGTCCTTGGCAACGAATTCCCATGCGTCGAAACGGTCGTTGTCGAACGGATTTCCTATGCGGTAATGGTCGCCTGTGCGCACCAAAGGATTGTACTT
>CALBGD010000221.1 GCA_937893735.1 uncultured Clostridia bacterium
CTGCGATACCGGAAAAGCACCATCTTGTTCCTTATAACAGGCGGCGTTGCGGGCGCCTCCATGTCGTACATCTGGACGGTGATAGCGAAGCTTGTCATCGATATGATAACCCGGCAGTCAGGCGCGGAAAACGCGGATATAACGCCGCTTATCTGGCTTGTTATCGGCACCACCATCGTGGAGTTCGTGATGATGTGGCTGAATACCCTTTCCGCAAAGAAGCTGCGCATCGGCTTCATGGTCACGCGCAACGCACTTGTGCAGGAGCGTATCGCAAAGACTCTCTCCATGGAGTACGAACAGCTTGAGGACCCGGATATGCTCGACCGGCTCCAGAAAGCGAAGCGCGGTGCCGAGGGCGACTGGCAGGGACTCGGCGCGCTGATGACGAATATGTGGTCGGCCGCCGTGCAGATAACCGCAGTCATCGCCGCCGTGGGAATAATCGCCACGCTGAACCTCTGGCTGGTGCTGATAATATTTGTGCTGTCGTTCATACAGTTCGAGTATTTCGACTATATCCGTATCAGGGATAAAGAGGTCATGTGGGACGCAATGGCTCCCCACTGGCGCAAGATGAACTATATGCAGACCGTCTCCACGGATTTCTCCTACGCAAAGGATATCCGGCTGTACGGAATGAAGCCGTGGCTGCTCGGAAAATACAGGGATATCAATAAAATCGAGCTGGAGCACTGGATACAGTCCCGGAAATACTGGGGCTGGAACAACTGGTTCGCGCAGGGGATATCCCTTGTGCGCAACGTGATAATTTACGGCTGGCTGATTTACGATATGCTGGTGAACGGAATGTCAATCGGCGATTTCACGCTGTACACGGGCAGTGCGATGGCGCTTTCGATTTACGTCAGCCAGTTTCTCCAGTCGCTGGGGGGAATGCGGGAGCACTCCGCCAAGGTGGACGACTTCCGCAGCTACATGGACATAAAGAACGCGGACGAGCTTCAGGAGAAGCACACCCCGGTGCCCAAGGCAGACCGCTACACGTTCGAGTTCCGGAATGTTTCCTACAAGTACCGGGGTCAGGAAACTTACGCGCTGAAAAACCTGAACCTCACGTTTGCCGCCGGGCAGCGGCTCGCGGTAGTAGGACTGAACGGAGCGGGGAAAACCACGTTCATAAAGTTACTGCTGCGGCTGTACGATGTGACGGAGGGTCAGATACTCTGCAACGGGATAGATATCCGGGAGTTCGACAGAAGCGAATATTTCAAGCTGTTCTCCCCGGCTTTTCAGGAGGTGGAGGTGTTCGCGTTCCCGCTGTGCGAGAACGTATCCATGCAGGTGACTGAGAACACCGACAGGGAAAAGGCGGAGAAGTTCCTGCGGGCGGCGGGCATGGGCGAGAAGCTCGACAAGCTCCCCAAGGGGATAGACACCGAAATGCTCAAGGTCCTCTACGACGACGGCGTTGACCTCTCCGGCGGCGAGAAGCAGAAAATGGCGCTGGCAAGGGCGCTGTACAAGGGAGCGCCGGTGGTGGTGCTTGACGAGCCTACGGCGGCTCTTGACGCCCTCGCGGAATACAGGCTGTATCAGAGCTTTGACGGCATGATAGGCGAGAAATCCGCGGTGTACATATCCCACAGGCTTTCGTCAACGCGGTTCTGCGACACCATCGCAATGTTCAAGGGCGGCGAGATGGTGGAATACGGCACCCACGACGAGCTTCTGAACAAAAACGGCGCTTACGCGGAGATGTTCCGCGTGCAGGCGCAGTACTACATCGAGGACGGGGCGGAGCCCGCTCCCGCAGAGGAAGGGGGCGCTGTCCGTGAGTAAAAACGAAAGAAAGCCCGGAGCGGTTTTCCGGACGCTGAAATTCTACCTGCCCATGGCATGGAAGCTGAACAAGCGGTACTTTATAGTTTCGGTGCTGAACGTTATCGTGCAGTCCGTACTGCCGTTCATCGACCTGATTTTCCTGCCGCTGCTGGTGGACGCTCTCTGCCAGCCGGTGCGGGACGTTGCGCAGATAATCCTGTACGCGGCGCTGATGGTGGGGCTGGATATCGCTGTGGGCACACTCGGCTCCCAGCTAACGATATATCTTGAGCGCTTTGAGGACGTGTTCCTGAATTACTCCCGCGAGATGGTGGCAGAGCGCTGCATGGAGATAGATTTCGCACTGACCGAAAACAAGGAGGCGCTCGACCAGATACGCAAGGCAAACGATGGTATCGACTGGTCGGGAGGATTCCACGGTATCTGCGTGAACTTCTTCAACATCATCACAAACGCGGTGAAGATAGTCGGAGTGGTGACGATTCTGGTGATATCCGCACCGTGGCTGCTGCTGATAATCGGCGTTATGCTGGGACTTTCCACGCTGATAAACGCGAAGAAGAACGGCATAGAGGTCAAGTGGTTCAGCGAGCTTTCCAAGACGGAGCGCGTCTGGGGCTACGTCACCTACGAGATGGAGGACTTCCGCTTCGGCAAGGACGTAAGACTTTACGGCGCGGCGGGGACGCTGGTCGCAAAGGCGGCGGAGCAGATAAGACGGCTTATCCAGTTCGATGTGAGCAAGGAGGACGAACTTTTCCCGCTGAATATTCTTGACGTAGCGGTAACGGCGCTGAGGGACTTCGGCACTTACCTCTACCTCGGTATTCTTGCGATACTTAAATTCATCACGATAGGTCAGTTCTCGCAGCTCACCACGGCGGGAGGCGCGTTCAACACGGCGGTGCAGGGGATCATCTTCAACCTTCAGGACATCGTGAAGCGGTGCAATTACGCCTGCGAAACCGTGAAGCTGATGGAGTACCCGCCGTACCTCCAGAAGGGCGCGCGGAAGGTGGAGAATCTCGACAAGCCGCACGAGAT
Source organism: uncultured Clostridia bacterium (assembly GCA_937893735.1). Classification (GTDB taxonomy): domain Bacteria; phylum Bacillota; class Clostridia; order Oscillospirales; family Ruminococcaceae; genus CAG-115. The sequence continues at coordinate 2,851 of CALBGD010000221.1, forward strand.
AGAGTTCCGCAATGTCAGCTTCTCCTACCCGAACACGGGAGTGCAGGTGCTGAAAAACGTTTCGATAAAGATAAGGGCGGGCGAGCGCCTGTCGGTTGTAGGGCTCAACGGTGCGGGAAAAACCACGTTCATCAAGCTGCTGTGCCGGCTCTACGACACTGACGAGGGCGAGATACTGCTGGATGGTGTGAATATCCGCGACTACGACTACGACGAGTACATGAAGCTGTTTTCGGTGGTCTTTCAGGATTTCCGGTTGCTGGCGTTCTCGGTGCAGGAAAATATCCTGCTGGGAAAGGAAGATTCCCCGGAGGCGGTGGATTCCGTGCTGGAAAAGGTCGGGCTGCTGGACAAGGTGAACACCCTCCCGCGCGGGCGGGATACGCTGATGTTCCGGCAGTTCGAAAAGGACGGCGTGCAGCTTTCCGGCGGCGAACAGCAGAAGCTCGCCATCGCCCGGGCGCTGTACAAGGACGCCCCGATAGTCATACTCGACGAGCCCACCGCGGCGCTCGACCCGGTTGCGGAGTACGAGGTATACTGCCGCTTCAACGAGCTAGTCGGCGGAAAAACGGCGGTGTACATCTCGCACCGGCTGTCGAGCTGCAAGTTCTGCGACCGCATAGCGGTGTTTTCTGAGAACACGATAAAGGAGCTCGGCACCCATGACGAGCTTGTGCACAAGCCCGGCGGGATATACGCGGAGATGTTCGCGGCGCAGGCGCAGTACTACATTTAAGGCAACACCGCACAATTACCGCCTGACGTCTTTGCCGCACGCTTGCTTGCATCTTTTTCGTCATATTGCACAACTTTCGCTTGACAGGCGTGGTCTCCCCCTGCTGGGGGAGGTGTCACGAAGTGACAGAGGGGCTGACCGAAAGACCAGCCTGTCTGCGCTCAATTTGTACAATCTGACAAAAAATCTGCGGCGCAATCGCACGACAATAAATATGCGGTGTTGCCTTAAACCAGAAAGGAGCCGGACATGAAGCGGCAGAAGAAATCAGGAAAAACACAGCCGGAGAGCCGTTTCCAGCGGCTGCTGAAAAAACCGTGGCTGTTCGCGGGGGCGGCTCTGGGGCTTGACCTCGCGATGCTGGCGGCTGGCATCGTCCTGTCGCGAATGACCTTCGAGCCGGACTACACGGCGACTGACGACCTTATCAGCCGCAGCGAGCCGCTGGGATTCTTCGGGGTGACTGCGGCGGTGGTTCTGGGAATTATCTGCGTGCTGACCGCGCTCATCATCGCGGGGGCGGTTCGGAAGAAGCGCGGCGGCGCCCAGCTTGCCGGGGCGGTGGGGCTTATCGTGGTCTCCCTCGCCATGCTGGGGAGCTCGGCGTACATGACGCTGGGGCTCCCGCCGGAGCGCGTGAACAGTTACAGCTACTCGGACGAGAGCTATCAGCTCATCATCGAGGAGGACAGGTATTCCTCCGGGAATAACGCCGTATCACTCTACCTTGCTAAGCAGGGCGACGGCTCCAGACCGGCTCTGCGTATAGCGTCAACCGGGCTTTCCGAGCTTTCGGAGGAAGCGGAGCGCTACACAGTGAACTGGGTCAGCGCCGACGAGCTGATGATAGGCTTCGAGGACGCCGGGAGCTACCGCACCTTACAGATAAAAACTGACAAGGCGCGGCTGGATAATATGTAACGGGCTGTGTGATCGGCGGTCTGGCGGGCTTATACCCTGCCGGACCGCCGATTTTTTTTGCAGCTTAAAAATTCCCGGCATTCATTTTTTCACGTTAGTCCGCTGAAATTATTGTGAATTTCTTGACATATCGGGAAAAGTAGTATATAATATAATATGTATAATTGTCCGGAGAAGCCCTCCGGAAATCTGAATGATCAAGGAGCAAAGAAATGGGACTTACATTAACCGAAAAGATCATCAAGGCGCACATCATTGACGGCGAGATGGTCAAGGGCACAGAGATCGGCTTAAAGATCGACCAGACCCTTACACAGGACGCAACAGGCACTATGGCTTACCTCCAGTTCGAGGCTATGGGCGTTGACCGCGTAAAGACGGAGCGCTCCGTTGCCTATATCGACCACAACACCCTCCAGAGCGGATTTGAGAACGCGGACGACCACCGCTTCATAGGCTCCGTTGCCAAGAAGCATGGTATCTGGTTCTCACGCCCCGGCAACGGAATCTGCCATCAGGTACACCTTGAGCGCTTCGGAAAGCCCGGCAAGACCCTTATCGGCTCCGACAGCCATACGCCTACCGGCGGCGGAATAGGTATGCTGGCAATGGGCGCAGGCGGTCTGGACGTTGCAGTTGCAATGGGCGGCGGCGCTTATTACATAACCATGCCGAAGGTAGTTAGGATCAACCTCACCGGAAAGCTCAGCGACTGGGTTTCCGCAAAGGACGTTATCCTTGAGGTGCTCCGTCAGCTCTCCGTAAAGGGCGGCGTTGGCAAGGTAATGGAATACACCGGCGAGGGCGTCAAGAGCCTTTCCGTTCCGGAGCGCGCTACCATCACCAACATGGGCGCAGAGCTCGGCGCGACTACATCTATCTTCCCGTCCGACGAAACTACCCTCCAGTTCCTGAAGGCTCAGGGCAGGGAGGAGGACTACGTTCCCCTGTCCGCTGACCCGGACGCGGTTTACGACGAGGAAGTAAACATCGACCTTTCCAAGCTGGTTCCGCTCGCGGCTTGTCCCCACAGCCCGGACAATGTAAAGTCCGTTGAGGAGATAGGCAAGATCAAGATAGATCAGGTGTGCATAGGCTCCTGCACCAACTCTTCTCTTCAGGATATGCGCAAGGTCGCTCATATCTTAAAGGGCAAGACCGTTCACCCGGACGTAAGCCTTGCTATCGCACCCGGCTCCAAGCAGGTATTCAACCAGATCGCAGAGGACGGCACACTGTCCATTCTCATCGCGGCTGGCGCGAGAATACTTGAGAGCGCGTGCGGTCCGTGCATAGGCATGGGTCAGGCACCGAACAGCAAGGGAATCTCCCTGCGTACATTCAACAGAAACTTCCTCGGCAGAAGCGGCACCAAGGACGCGCAGATATACCTCGTTTCCCCGGAGACTGCGGCTATTTCCGCCATCACCGGCGTATTCACCGACCCGCGCACCTGCGGCGAAATGCCCGCTTATGTAATGCCTGAGAAGTTCATCATCAACGACAACATGGTAGTTCCCCCGGCTTCCCCCGAGGAGGCTCCCTCCGTTGAGATACTCCGCGGCCCGAACATCAAGCCGTTCCCGGTAAACAAGCCGCTGGCTGAATCCATCG
>CALBGD010000222.1 GCA_937893735.1 uncultured Clostridia bacterium
GGTTATGTAGGAGGTAGTACGCCAGCCGTTCTGGGTCAGCAGCTCGTTGTCGTAGTAGTAACGGATATTCCAGCCGCCCTGCTTCGGTACGACAACGCGGGTATGTCCGGAGATAAGCTCGAAGCGGTTCTGGAGGTCTTTCACCTGCGGCTTGAAATCCGGGTTCTCATTAAGTTCGAAGCCTGGGCGCTTCGCGGAGATTCCTTTATAATGCTCCACCGTAACCTTTATCGTATTTTCCATCGTGGAAGTATAATAAATCTCCAGAACCGGACCGCCGAGGGTCATTCCGCGATTCTGAATCCACTGCGTTGTTGCCAGCACGCGGACAGATCTTTCGTCCGCCGTTACCTCGTAGATCTGCTCTGCATATTTCACATCATATCCGGGCTTTCCGCACCAGAAGCCGTCTGCAACTTTCATAGAAGCACCTCCGCATATTTGTTCAGCGCTTGACTTTTCCGCTGTTATTAATTATAATAATATCAGCAATCGCACAGCAATTCTATCATAAATCGGGCTGAAACTATAAATTTTGTGCCAGAAAGGTAAAGCAAATGGAAATCGACAAGGCAAAAGGATACCGGGAGCATGTAGAGCATGGTACGCCCAGTTTCCCGATGCAGATTTATAAAAATGAGTTCCGGTGGTACGTCGGTCATCTCATCGGCTGGCACTGGCACCCGGAGCTGGAGCTTTCCGTGGTGCTATCCGGCGAGGTGGATATTTTCATCAACAACATGAGCTACCGCCTGACCGCCGGCGAGGGGGTCTTCATAAACACGAATGCAATGCATTTGCAGTCTGCGCCGGACGGCTGCGGAGAATTCCCGGTGGTGGCGACGATATGCTTCCTGCCGGAATTCATCGGCGACTGCGGGGAAGATCTCATCTACCGGAAATACATTCTGCCGGTCGTCGGCGACAAGTCGCTGCGCTGTCTGAAGCTGTCGCCGGAAACTCCGTGGCAGCAGGATATAATCTCAGCCGTGCTGCGGATATGCAGTACCGCTTCCGAAAAGAAATACGGCTACGAGCTGCGCTGCCGTAATCTTATCGGGGAGATATGGTCTGAGCTTTCGGAGAACATTGCGGAAGTGCAGTCCGCTTCCCCGGACAGAAGAACTCTGATTCGGGAAAAAAGGCTCAAAAAAATGCTGTCGTACATCTACGGCAGCTATCAGAATAATATTTCAGTGGAGGATATCGCAGGCGCGGCGAACATCAGCAGAAGCGAATGCTGCCGCTGCTTCCGGGAAACGATAGGCCGCAAGCCGGTGGAATTCCTGAACGAATACCGGCTGAAAAAGGCGGTGGAGCTGCTTGTTTCTACGGATATGCCGATAACTGAGGTGTGTTTCGCCTGCGGGTACGAGCATATCAGCTATTTCGGGAAGTTGTTCCGGGAAATCTATGGAGTCAGCCCGAGTGAGTACAGAAACAGCATGATTGGCGATCCTTCGCAGCATGGCGCTGGATAAAAGAAATGCCTATAAATTATTGAATAGTTTTAAAATAGTGCAGAAAAGAGCAGCGAATCCTTGAAGTGCACCCAAAAGTTTAGACAAAAGAGGAATGGCACAAAATGTACACGGAGGGCAAAACAGATGGCACGAACGCTTGATTTTTCGCGGGAAATATGCTATAATTCAAGAAAGGGACGGTGATTCCTGTGGACGAGATAAAAAACAGCGACATCAGCGCCGAAAACCGGGCTGAGATACTTAACATTATCGAGAACTTCCGGCTGATGGACGACACATTCATGAGCAAGGTTTTCGAGGATAAAGCGTGCGCGGAGCTTCTGCTCAGAGTGATTCTGAACCGCGACGACCTGACGGTAGTAAAAGTAGTTTCGCAGTTCGAACTGAAAAATTTGCAGGGACGCTCGGCAAGTTGACGAGCATGACAAGCAGTACGACGTTGAGGTCCAGCGCAGTGACGACGGCGCGGCTCCCAGACGTGCGAGATACAACAGCAGTCTGCTGGACGCAAATCTGCTTAACCCCGGTGACAAGTTCGATGAACTTCCGGAGAGCTACATTATTTTCATTACCGAGCATGACGTACTTAAAGGCGGAAAGCCGCTTTACACGGTTAACCGCACGATTTCCGAGCTGGATCACGCAATATTCACGGACGGTTCGCACATAATATATGTAAACGGCGAAATTCGCAACTCAACGGCTCTGGGCGAGCTTATGCAGGATTTCTTCTGTAAGGATCCGCGTGAAATGCACTACAAGGTACTGTCCGACCGGGCAGGTTATTTCAAGAAAGACAAGGAGGGTGTTGATACTATGTGTAAGTTAATGGAAGATTATGCTGACAAGAGAGCAAGACAGGCTGCGGAAGCTGCCGCAGAAAAAGCAGCTAGAGAACGCTCCATCAGTATTGCAACAAATCTCTGGAATAAGGGCGAAAGAGATCTTCAGCAGATTGCAGACCTGACAGACCTCCCTCTGGACGAAGTAAAGAAACTTTTTGAAGGCAAGACAGCCTGACCAAACAACCTAATAAAACCAAGCGGAGACCGAAAGATCTCCGCTTTTTCTATACAACCCTCCCTGCCACAGGGTTCACATACATTACCTCCGGGGCGC
>CALBGD010000223.1 GCA_937893735.1 uncultured Clostridia bacterium
GATAAGAAGCACCATTCTCACACGGCTGACCCGCCACGACTGTTTCGGTGCTGCGATGGCTCCGACTGTCAGGGCGGTTATTTCCGGGAAGATTACCTCCTTTTCACCGAGAAGCTCGGCGGCTCCGACCATGACCGCCGCAAGAAGAACGCACACCGCAGTGCGGATACAAAAGCTCCTTTTCGTCACCGGGTGAATTCTCCGTACTCGCAGCCGACATGGGCTGCGTTCATGTCGTCAAGCAGGTAGAGCTTCGCATTGTCGTCACAGGCGTAAAGCTTTATCCTGCCGGTTCCTGTTCCGCCGTTCCACAGGCGGTTGTGCCATTTGGAGCCGTCCGGCGCTTCGTAGTTCATCAGCAGCATTTCCGACTTTCTGCACCGGATCCGGCAGTCTATCTTTCCGTCAGCGGAGGTCTGCGCAACGTGCCATATGACCTCCTCATCGGTTTCGGTACAGTCAAAGCGGGTCTGCGTGAAAAGATACGGCTTTGAGAAGTTGAATTCAAACTCGTGTCCCTCATACCAGAACGCGGAAAGCAGCTTTCTGTCAAGCGGAACTCCGCCGACTACCGGTCTGCCGCCGCCTATGTCAAATACGCTGTTCTTCAGCTTCTTTCCGCTGAAATTGCTGTAAATATCGCAGGAGGAAAGCCACAGCCACGGAGACGTGAAGCTGCTTCCCCAGTTCTTGTCCGCGTATCCGAAGCAGGTATCGCGGTCAACAATGTACTTTACGCCGTCAAGGGTTACTTCGCCGTCGAATGCAGTTTTCATGCCCTCGGCGTGCCAGTACATCTGGAATGCATTCACTGCGCGGAACGGCTTTCCGGCTCCGTAGCCCACATTGAACGCTATCTGCTTGTCAACCGAGAGATTCCAGCTCATTTCACCGGGAGAGCACATATACTCCGGATGAGCCGCGCATTCCTCTTCGGAAAGCGACACGCTGCCCTCCAGCAGGCAGTCGGAGGCAAAGCAGTCGTCCGCGATTATCGAATAGGGAGCGTCCATGCAGACGGTGACGTGCTTCCAGCCGAAGAAGCGGTGTATCTGCTTGGCTCCCTCGCCCCAGCAGCCAGCCTTTACCATCAGGTATGAGGGCTTTACTCCATGCTTCCTATTCGCAGGGAGCTGACCCAGTATCGGCGTACTGCCGCCTAAACCGGGGTTGCAGAGAAAATACTCGATGAAGAACGAACGCTCCTCTCCGGTCTGAGCGTTATGTCCGGTGAAGCTGTGCCACCACCAGTCGTAGCCCTCGTTTCGGAGAGGTCCGCGGAGCATACAGGCGTCACGGCTGGGGTCATGTATGTTGAATCTTTTCATAAGCGCAATTCCTTTCAATGATGATATTATATAAATGATTATAGCACAACGCACGGCAATAGTCAATCGGTTATCCGGCTATTGCAAAATAATCCGGAATGATGTATAATAAGCGAAAGGGGGAATGTGCATGAGCGAGAAAAAAAGCCTGTACGAACAGCTTTACGAGGACATAAAACGCGATATCCTCGACGGAAAGCTCGCCGACGGCAGCAAGCTTCCATCAAAGCGGGCGCAGGCGGAGCGCCTCGGAGTGAGCGTCATCACAGTGGAAAACGCGTACTCACAGCTTCTCGCAGAGGGCTATATCGCCGCGCGCGAGCGGAGCGGATACTACGTCTGCGCCGGAGACATCTGCGACACACTGCCCGTTCACATTTCTGAGGAAGCAGAGGAGGATATCCCGGAGGGATCCTCTGCGGCGGCTGTATCGCAGGATACGGTCTTTCCGTTTTCCGTATGGACAAGGCTCATGCGGGCGGTGATTCTCGAAAAAAACAGCGCAATGCTTGCACCCGTTCCGCCGGGAGGGGCTCCGGAGCTTCAGTATGCAATATCGGTACATTTGAAAGCGTTCCGCGGGATAAATGTCCCGCCGCACCGGATAATCGTCGGCGCAGGCACGGAATACCTGAACGACCTGCTGGTGAAGCTCCTCGGAAACAATCTCACATATGCCGTTGAAAATCCCGGCTACCACAAGCCGGCGCGGATATACCGCCTCAACGGGGCGCTCTGTCTGCCCGTCAGCCTTGACGAGCAGGGAATCTCAGCGGAGGAGCTGTACTACAAAAACGTAGATGTAGCGCATATTTCACCGGCTCACCACTTCCCTACCGGCGTGGTAATGCCGATATCCCGCAGAATGGAGCTTATGAGGTGGGCGTCTCAGCGCAACGGCTACATCATTGAGGACGACTATGACAGCGAATTCCGCTGGTCAGGGCGCCCTGTTCCGGCGATGTTCGGACTGGACACATCAGGCAGGGTCATTTACATGAACACGTTCAGCATGACTATCGCGCCGTCCGTCAGGATAGGTTACATCTGCCTCCCTGCGGAGCTGTATGAGCGCTGGCGCGAAAGAATGAGCTTCATCACCTGCCCCGTTCCGGCATTCGAGCAGTACACGCTGGCGCGTTTCATAGAGGGCGGCCATTTTGAGCGGCACATAAACCGTATGCGCAAGCACTACCGCAAAATCCGGGAATACACGCTCGACCTCGCGGGGCGATTCCATGCTGAAAACAGTGCTCCGGAAAACGCGGGGCTGCATTTCCTGATGGATATTCCCGAGGGCTCTCCGCTGATGAAAATATACGCGGACTGCGGCATAAGGATATCTCCGCTGACAGCGCACTATGACGAGGGATCTGATATCTCTCCCGACAACGCAGGAAAGTATGTTGTAAACTTCGCGGGAGCAGATACCGAAAAGCTGGAAGAAGCAGTTAAAAAAACAAATTCCGGAGTGTGAAAACTCCGGATCATTTTATATTTCTTCGGTGTTAAGGATATACTCCGCAAGGAAGCGGCGTATCTTTCCGATCGACGGAACGATCATGTCAAGTCCTACCCGTGATTTTATCATTTCAAGTATCTCCTGCGCCGCAGATTCCTTGGTGTATTCGACCTCAAGCTCATAGTCAGTTCTGCCGAAATACTCGCTTTTGTCGAGGTCAATCTCTGCACCGTCAAACAGCTTTACACTGCGCTTTGTGCACAGCTCTCCCAGAAGATAGACATCGGGAAGCTCCCCGCCGGAAAGCTCGCCCAGTTCCCCGCCGGAAATGCGTTCAGGCAGACCGGATAGCTCTTTCTCCAGCTCCACACGGCTGACTGCGCCGTTTCCCGCGGCTTCTGCCGGAAGCTTCATCTGGAGGCAATACCTGCCGGAGATCTCACGGACGCGCACTGTGATATGCCTTTCACTCATTTCGATCTCCGGAGTGTCATAGTAGTAATTGACCTGCTCCAGTTCCTTGTCCCAGTCACTGAACATTCCGTGTATCTGCTCATACTGTTCAGCAGTGAGCATTATTTTAAATTCATTCTCAATCATT
>CALBGD010000224.1 GCA_937893735.1 uncultured Clostridia bacterium
CCAAGCCCCCTCGCCGTATCATCGCCGAGCACTAGTATATTAAGCTTGTCCGCAAACAGCAGCGCAAGTATCAGTCCCACAATAGTGTACGGAAGAATGGTCTGCACCTCTCCCCAGCTTCGCGAGGACAGGCTTCCGTTCATAAATGTCAGTGCGCCGTGCACTCTGTCGCTGAAAAAAACGAGTATAGCCGAAATTCCCGCGCCGAACAGCTCTGACACCGCAACGCCGGAAAGCACTATCCGCGTGGGGTCGATGCCTCCTTTCCAGGCAAGGAGGTAAATTATCGCCGCCGCAAGCATTGCTCCGCCGAATGCCGCAACAGGCACCAGATTCTGCCACTGCGGAAATACGACAAGTATAAGTATTCCGAAAAGTCCGGCGCCGCTGCTTATTCCGATGATGGACGGGTCGGCAAGCGGATTTTTCATTACGCCCTGAAGTATCAAACCAGACAGTGCCAGATTTATCCCCACCAGCGCCGCCAGTATCATTCTGGGCAGCCGGATATTCCAGATGACCTTGTTGTTTGTGCCGGAATGGTCTCCGGCTATGGTATTGATTATATCAGCCGCCGAAATGTCCATAGTACCGACGACGTTACCGAGTATGAATGCGCCAGCCACAGCCGCCGCCAAAACTGTCAGCACGATGACCCTAAACGCCGCCGTATCTTTAAAAGGTACTTTTTCCATCAGTCTAATTCTTCCGCTTCTCCGTATATTTCAGGGTAGATGCTCTGCGCCATGTACTTTATTGCGTCAACATAATACGGACCGGCATTATACAGGTAATACTGCTGGGGAAGATATATCACCCTGCCTTCGTTTATAGCATTGACAGAGCTCCACGCAGGATTAGTATTGAACTGCTCTTCAACGGTTCTGCGCGCCTCCTCATTGCTGGATATCATGGTAGTAACAAGCACATAATCCGGGTCTTTCTCCACGATGTACTCAATATCGAGCGGAGTTGTCTCAGAGCCCACTGTATCCGGAGGCAGGTCTGAAGCGATATTGTCAAGCTCCAGTATCTTTGCAACATCTCCTGCGATACTGTTGTCAAGCTTTACCGCCAGAGACTTAGAAGTGACATAAAGTATCACCACAGAAATATCGTCATCAGGCAGCTTGTCGGTTATCTCCTTTTTGCCCTGTTCCAGCTCGGAAATGCGCTGCTCTGCAAGCTCGCCCTGACCGAGCAGCTTCCCGAAGGCGCGGTAAGTATCCAGCACATCGTCAAAGCCGCGTATATGCGTCTGGATAACGTTGTATCCCATTTCACAAAGCTTTGCGCCCTGCGTGGACTGCGTTCCCACCTGAGCAATTATAAGGTCAGGCTCAAGCGCCACAACGGATTCCATGTCGATGGAATACACCTGACCTATCTGCGGAAGCGATTTTATCTCGTCCTCATAGCCCTCCGTAAGGCGGACATTATTGCTCACATCAGAAGTGCATATGGATTTTCCGCCGAGGTCATACCATATATTCAGCGGAGTGCCGGACATTACCGCGACCTTTTCGGGCTTTTTTTCAATGGTCGTTTCGTATTTAAGGTAATCGCGGACAGTAAGGGGATAATCCTCCCCTGTCACAAGAATAGCCGCTTCCTCATCGGAAACCTTGTCCGCTGTGGCTGCGTTTTTCAGACCGCCGACTCCTGTGCTTCCGTTTTCACCGGAGCAGCCGGTCATTCCTAACACCATGGCTGCTGCAAGCAGCCCGGAAATAATTCTTTTTTTCATTTTTTGTTCCTTCCTTCAATTGTCTTTCTGAGATGTTCGCAATACAGTCCGCGTATCCCTGGATATTCCCCGAGGCCCTTTATTACACAGTTCACTTCGAATCCCGCCGCCTCCAGCCGGGATCTCCAGCTCTGCGGGTCGTTTCCAGCCATGTCGTTAAGCGCGTGATCTCCTGCAACCAGCATAAGAGGAACCGTTGATACACGGCGGCAGTTCCTTAGTTTCAGCTCGGCGAGCACATCGTCAAGAGACGGCTCCGCCTCCACTGTGGCAATGAATATATTGTCAAACCCTAGCTGCCGGCTGACCTCGCCTAACTGCCTGTATACTGCGTTCGCGTGATGTTCAGTACCGTGACCCATAAGTACGACGGTCTCGCCGGGATATTCCTCCGCTATTATGCGGCATACCCGTTCGATATCCTCCCGTGAGCCAAGCAGAGGCAGACCGTTTTTCAGTACATTGAACTTCCCCGCAAAACGCTCCGTCTGCTCTGCAACCTTGTCATATTCCTCGCCGGGAATAATATGAGTAGACTGCACGATAACTTCGTCAAACCCCTCGGCTCTCAGCCGCGACAGCGCCTCGGAAACGCTGTCAATGGATATTCCCTGCCTTTTGAGCGAAGAAATGATCATGCCGCTGGTGAATGCACGGAATACCGTATACTCCGGGAATTCCTCTGCAAAAGTTCGCTCCAGCGCCAGTATCGAGCGCTCTCGTGCTTCTTTGCAGGTAGTGCCGAAGCTTACTTCAAGTATTGCTTTTTTCATGTATTTCGTCCTTTCCAAAGAAGTAATGCCCAGTTTTTTCGTCGTAAAAAACGCTCACTCCGAGGGCTTCCTGTATAAAGCCTCTTTCAGCAGCCTCGGCGGACGGAAGCGCCGCAATAACGCCGCCGTCTTTCATCACGAGCGTTATATCAGAATAAGAAAGCGCCATATTCAGGTCGTGAAGCACCATTATTACTGTTTTCCCGCTGAGCTTCAGCTCCGCTGCAATCCTCATAAGCTCAAGCTGGCTGCTTATATCAAGGTATGTGGAGGGTTCGTCCAGCAGCAGGACATCAGCGTCCTGAGCCAGCAGCATTGCAATATACGCCCTCTGCTGCTGACCGCCTGAGAGCTCCGCGATGCTGCTTTCGGCAAAATCGTATATGCCTGCGCGGCGCATGGAATCCTCCACGATATGACGGTCGTATTCAGTCAGCCGCCGCGGATACCCCAGATACGGAAACCTCCCGTGAGATACCAGGGAGCGCACCGTGATGTTTCCGACAGTATGTACCTGCTCCATGTAGGAAACCTTTCTCGCAAGCTCAATGTGCTTCATCTCTGATATGTCCCTGCCGTCAAGCAGTATCCTGCCGGACGCCGGTTTCAGGAGCCCGCAGCACATCTGCAACAGAGTACTTTTTCCACAGCCATTGCGTCCTATTACAGATGTGATCGTGCCGTGAGAAAATGCCGCATTGATGTTTTTCAGCACTTCTTTTCTTCCGTAGCCTCCGCATAGCTGGCAGATCTCAAGCACGGTGCTTCCCTCCCCTTTTTTTCAGCAGAAGATAAATAAAGAACGGCACGCCTATGTAAGATATAACTATTCCAAGTGAAATTTCCGACGGAGAAAACAGCGTGCGGGAGATAATATCGCACAGCGTAACGAACGCCGCTCCGCACAGGACGCACGCGGGCAGCTTTACCCTGCTGTCGAATCCGATGATCCTTCCGCAGATATGCGGAATTATAAGTCCGACGAATCCCAGCACCCCGGTGAAGCTGACCGCAGCGCCCGCCAGAGCCGCCGCTGTTATCAGCAGCGCAAGACGTACCGCCCGGACATTCATTCCCAGTGTGAACGCCGTTTTATCTCCGAGGGAGATAAGGTCAATTTCATGGCTCATAAGCAATGCGGCTGTTATTCCCACTGCAATGATGAGCCATGCTGGGGTCAGCTTTTCAAGGGTGACATTGTTCATTCCGCCAATTTTGAATGAATTTATACCTGACAGAGTTTCTGGAAAAAGCTCGGTTATCGTATCAGTCCCTGCGCTGAACAGACTTGAAATCGCCACTCCCGCAAGAACTATGGTCATCTTTGAAGCGCCGGTCTTTCTGGCAATGAGATATACCGCCGCCACTGCTGCAAAAGCCCCAAGAAAGGCCGCCGCAGGCAGCCAAGATACCGCTGCCGGAAACAAAGCCGAACACAACACCGTAAAAAACCCTGCGCCGGCATTTACGCCGATAACACCCGGTGAAGCCAGCGGATTTCCAAGCACAGCCTGAATGATGGCTCCGGAAAGCGCCAGAGCAGAACCTGCAAGCAAAGAGCCCAGGACCCTCGGAAGCCGTATGCAGTAAACTATCCTGCCGTTTGGCGTACTTTCGCCGCTCATAATGGCATTGAATACTTCCGCCGGAGAGAGCTGCACCGAGCCCAGACATATGCCGGCCAGCGCAGATATCATCACAAGCCCCGCCATTCCAAGCAGAATCAGCCCGTTATTCTGCGTATAAAATGTCCGCGAGCTGCTGATACGCGTCACCCCATTTCGCATTCGGCTTATAGTGGAACAGAGCTTTCGGAAGTATAACGAATCTGCCGTTTTTCACGGCGGAAAGCTCTGCCCACGCCGGATTTTTCATCAGTGTATCATCAAGCACCTGTCTGGCTTTTTCCTCGTCGGCACCCATAAATGTCACAAATATAAAATCCGGATCCTGCTTTACTATCGCCTCTAAACTCAGGTTATCCGCAAGGGAACCGCCGTCGGCTATATTGATGCAGCCAAGGTCTTTAAGCATAGCTCCGGTAAGGCTTGTGCTGTCCTTTGCATGGACAGCCATGGAAGAAGAGCGCAAACAGAGCACCGTTTTCCGCTCCCTGCCGGAAACGGAATCTATGACGCCGTTTATTTGTTTCCGGACCTCCGTGCCGTTCTTTTCGTAAAGGTCAGATCTTCCCGTTATATCCGTGAATGTTTTCAGCACTGAAAGATACTCGTCAAAGCTGTCAGCGCAGAAAAACGCCGTTCTGATACCCGCTTTCTCCAGAGTGCCGCGCAGAGACGTGTGTTCCGCTATCTCCGACGAAAGCACGGCAAAATCAACGCCCAGAGAGATCATCTGCTCCACAGACGGCGATTTCATCTTTCCGATGTTCACTGTGCCCTCCGGTACTTCGTACAGATGGTCGTCGTAG
>CALBGD010000225.1 GCA_937893735.1 uncultured Clostridia bacterium
CGGCGCGCATCGAGGAGACTGTCGAGAAAGCGCGTAAGGAAGTCGAGCAGCGTATCCGTCAAGAGGGCGAGCGCGCCGTTATGGAGACCAACGTCAACGGTCTTAACCACGAGCTTGTGCGCCTGATAGGCAGACTCAAGTACAGGACCTCCTATCGTCAGAACGTCCTCAGCCACTCTATCGAGGTTGCTCACCTTGCCGGAATAATGGCGAGCGAGCTTGGCGTTGACGCCGCACTCGCAAGACGCGCAGGACTTCTCCACGATATAGGAAAGGCTCTCGACCATGAGATCGAAGGCTCCCATGTACAGATAGGCGTTGATGTATGCCGCAAGTACAAGGAAAGCCCGGAGGTAATTCATGCTATCGAGGCTCACCACGGCGACGTTGAGTGCCGTACAGTCATTGCAGCGCTGGTTCAGGCTGCCGACGCGATAAGCGCCGCAAGACCCGCCGCAAGAAGCGAGAACTTTGAGAACTACATCAAGCGTCTTGAAAAGCTGGAGGAGATCTGCTGCTCTTATGATGGAGTTGAGAAATCCTACGCTATTCAGGCAGGCCGCGAGGTCCGCATAATGATCAAGCCCGAATCCGTATCGGACGACGGCATGAAGGTGCTTGCGCGTGATATTGCAAAGCGCATCGAGGACGAGATGGAATATCCCGGTCAGATAAAGATCAACCTTATCCGCGAGAGCCGCGCAGTTGATTATGCAAAATAAAACACTACTGCGCTCCCTTCTTTTTGTTGGGGGCGCATTATTCTACATTCTACTTAATGAGGCAAAGGAGCTTCTGACATGATACTGTTTGACGCGTCAAAATGTGTTTCCTGCAATTCCTGCATACGTGCCTGCCCCACTCCTGAGGCAAACAAGGCGGTCGTCACCGAAGACGGCAGGACTATCTACGACATAGACCCGCAGAAGTGTATACGCTGCGGTGCCTGCGTAAAGGACTGTCCCCATGGTGCTCGCACCTTTGAGGACGATACCCCCGCTTTCTGGCAGGATATAAAATCCGGGCAGGACGTTGTGCTGCTGGTGGCGCCATCCATCAAGGTGGCGTTTGACGGCTGCTGGCGCAACGTGCTGGAATACCTCAGAAACAACGGCGTGAAGAATATCTACGACGTATCCTTCGGTGCGGACATCTGCACATGGGCGCACCTGCGCTATATCCAGCATAATCCCGGGAAGAAGCTTATTTCTCAGCCGTGTCCCGCCATCGTCAACTATATACTGAAATACACCCCGGAGATTATTCCGAATCTGTCGCCGGTGCAGTCGCCTATACTCTGCGCGGCTGTGTATATCCGCAAGTACCTCGGCACGAATGCGAAGCTTGCAGCGCTCACCCCCTGCATTGCAAAGCGCGATGAGTTCAAGATGACCGGAATAGTGGATTACAACGTTACATTCGAGCATTTAGGCGCGCTTCTGGAGGAAAAGGGATTCCACCTTGCCGACCAGAAGGGGAAGCGCTCCGAGTTTGAATTCAACGGACCGCAGGGAATAATGGGCGCGATATATCCCCGCCCGGGCGGACTGAAAGCCTGTCTGGAGCTAGAGGCTCCGGCGCTGAGCGTTATCTCCTCCGAGGGCACAGGCCACATTTACAAGGAGCTTTCGCAGTACTCCTCGGTGGGAGCCCGCGATCTTCCGGACGTGTTTGACGTGCTTTCCTGCAGCAGGGGCTGCGGAAGCGGTCCGGCGATAGGCACTCCGCTTTCCGTGTACAGAATGAGCGGTATCCTAAACGGTATTGAGAAATACAACCGCAACAACCGCGTGAAATTCGACAGGAAGGGCAGGGATAAACAGTTCCTTGCATTCGATAAAGAGCTTAAGCTGGAGGATTTCCTGCGCAGCTACGAGAAGCACCCGGTAGAAACCCCCAACTATACGGACGAGCAGATAGACGAGGTTCTGCACAGCCTTGGCAAAACCACCCAGACCGAGATGAACTACAACTGCCATGCCTGCGGCTTTGCTACCTGCCGGGAGCTTGCAAAGGCTATCCTTGACGGCACCAGCACTAAGAATTCCTGCGGGCAGTATACCCTGCATGAGGCGGACCGCCGCGCCGCCCAGATAGAGCAGACCAATGCCAGCATAAGCGACATAACCTCTCAGCTCTCTGACGTGGTATCACGGCTTACGGACAGCATTTCCAGCGTGACGGAATCCACTGGCGGAATCACCGAGCTAAACAGCCAGAACCACGAGCAGGCTGAGCGGCTCTCCGGCGTGGTTGCGGA
>CALBGD010000226.1 GCA_937893735.1 uncultured Clostridia bacterium
GCGGAGGCTCTCGCAAGAAGGGGAGTCGGTACGCTCGACCTGATTGACGACGACAGGGTTTGCCTGACCAACATCAACCGCCAGATTTTCGCAACAAGAAAGACCGTAGGAAAGCTTAAGATAGACGTTGCAAAGGAACGTCTTTTGGACATAAATCCGGATATGACCGTCAATACATACAAGACGTTCTATATGCCTGAAACCGCGGACCAGTTCGATTTCACGCAGTACGACTATGTTGTTGACGCGATAGATACAGTTACTGGCAAAATAGAGCTGGTAATGAACGCCAACAAGTGCCGCACTCCGATAATCTGCTCTATGGGCGCGGGAAACAAGGTAGACCCCACTCGTTTTGAGGTAGCAGATATTTACAGTACATCCGTCTGCCCGCTGGCGCGCGTAATGCGCTACGAGCTGAAGAAGCGCGGTATCCGCAAGCTGAAAGTAGTATATTCCAAGGAGAAACCCATAACACCGGTGGACGACATGGCAATAAGCTGCAAGCAGCACTGCATCTGTCCTCCCGGAACTGCGCGAAAATGCACACAGCGCAATCAGGTTCCTGGAAGCAATGCATTTGTTCCGTCGGTCGTTGGGCTTATCATAGCCGGTGAAGTAATTAAGGACATCACAGGATTCAAGGGAGTAAAGTAATGAGAGCAGTGGACCCAAACGCACAGCCAGAAGTTCAGAGGGTTCTGGACTACCTTACCGAGATTCGCGGAAAAAAGATTCTGCTTGGCCAGCACACCCAGACAATGGCACAGGAGGAACTTTCCTGCATAAAGAAAGTCACTGGACAGCTCCCGGCGCTGTGCGGATTTGAGCTGCTCGGATATTCGCCTAATATCCGTCCGGAGCTTTCCGGCGAGGACTGCATGACGGAGGTAAATGAAGCCCGCGGAACGCTTCAAAAGGCGTGGGAATGGGCTCGGCTCGGCGGACTTATCACATTTACATGGCACTGGTTCTCACCGCTGGGGGGAAAGGACAAATCGTTCTTTTCCGTGAACACGGATTTCAGCGCTTCCAGAGCGGCACAGTCCGGTACAGCGGAAAACGCCGCATTTATAAACGACCTCGACTACATGGCAGGGCTTCTCCGTCCATTCTGTGACGAGCATATACCGATACTCTGGAGACCGTTCCACGAATCCGAAGGTGACTGGTTCTGGTGGGGACGCGAGGGCGCTGAACCATGCAGGAAGCTCTACTCCATTATGTTCGACCGGTTTGTTAATAAACACCATCTTCACAATCTGATATGGGTGCACAATTCTCCCAAGGCGGAGAATTACCCCGGAGATGATATGGCTGATGTGATATCACGCGACCTTTATCCTCCGGAACATCAGCACACCGACCTTGCCAAGGAATATGAGGAACTTAAAGCCGTTACCTCGGCAGACAAGCTCTGCGCTGTCGCAGAAATAGGCACTATACCGGACATTCCCGCACTGACGGAGCACAAGATACCATGGTGCTGGTACATGACGTGGTCGAAAGATTTCACCTGCACAGAAAGGTTCACAAGCTTTAACGAACTCCGCAGGGCATATAGCTGCGAGAACGCCGTCACTCTGGAACGACTTCCGAAGCTGTATGAGTGCAGATTATAAAATACAAGCTCCCGAAAAGAACCGGGAGCTTGTTTTATTCAGTTTTTCCCTGTTTCATGCGGAACTGCTTCGGAGTCGTCCCTCGAAGCTTCTTGAAGCTCTTTATTAGGTGCGAACAATCTGAAAAACCTGTTTCCTGACTTATCCGGTTAAGGTCGAAATCCGTGAACACAAGGAATTCCTCAGCTTTTATAATCCGCATCTCCTCGATGTATTCCTTGCAGGTCTTTCCGTAAACCGACAGGAATTTCTTCGCAAAATAGGAGTAGCTCATTCCGCATCGCTCCGCGATTTCGCTGACCTGTACTCCGCTGGAGAGTTTCTCGTCTATGTACTCTGTAATATTATAGATGTCATAGCGCGCGTCCTCGGTGTACGCTTCGCTGTCAACGGAAAATCCGTGTGCCTGCCAGCACCTGATTATTCCGAGCAGAAGCCTGTACAGATCTGTCCTTATCATCAGGTCAAATCCATAACTCTGCTGGTACATTTCGGATACACAGTTCGAGAAAATTCGCTCCGCGTCAAATCCTGAAGCCTCTGAAGCCGGGAAATATATGCTCATTCCCTTTTTCTCGGCACTTCTGAATATGCTCCGGAGCTTCGGCGCATAACTCGTTGTAAGGCTCATTCGGCTGATATCAAGCTTGATAACTGCGTACTTCGCATAGCTTCCGTCCGGGGAGGCTATTGAATGAACCACCTTCGGGTGAAACAGCACCATATCGCCCTTCCCGGCCGTGTATTTTTCAGAGCCGCAGGTCATCTCCGCATTTCCCTCAAGCATATAGATGAGCTCCATATAAAAATGCCAGTGCGGACGTATTGGAAAATATCTGGAATCCGTATCAAAATAAAAACACTCTACCGGACGATTAAGGACGTCGCCTTCCTCATAGAGAAAATACAAATTTGTTCACCGCCGTTCATTCAGCCGCGCCATTTGAGCTGCCAGAACGCAACAGCCCCTGCCGCTGCCACATTCAGGGAATCCACACCAAGCGACATAGGTATCTTGACCGTATAATCACATGAGGCAATCGTACTGTGAGAAAGACCATCGCCCTCTGTGCCGAGTATGATGGCGAGTTTTTCTTCCGCTGCAAGCGCAGGGTCGTCAATGCTGACTGAATCGTCCGTGAGAGCCATTGCAGCAGTCCTGAAACCCCATTCATTCAGCAGTGAAAGTCCCTTTTCAGGCCAGTCCTCCGGTTCGCTGCCTATCTGTGCCCACGGAATAATAAGAACCGTTCCCATGCTGACCCTAACCGCGCGGCGCAGGAGAGGATCGCAGCATGACGGAGTTATTAGCACCGCGTCGATTCCAAGCGCCGCCGCCGAGCGGAAAACAGCACCGATATTTGTGGTGTCAACGATGTTCTCGAGAACTGCTATTCTGTGTGCGGTGCGGCATATTTCCTCGGCGCTTCTGGGTTTCGGGCGCCTTACCGCACAGAGCACTCCCCTGTTGAGCTTGTAGCCGGTCATTTTTGAAAGAAGCTCCGTATCCGCGAGATATACCGGGATATCTCCGCAGCGGCTGATTATATCCGCTGCGCAGCCGTCAAGGCAGCGTTTCTCTGTGAGCATCGAAACAAGCTCATAGCCCTGATCTATCGCTAGGGATATAACTTTCGGGCTCTCTGCGATGAATATGCCTTTTTCCGGTTCCAGCTTGTTTCTGAGCTGAGCTTCCGTAAGTTTTGTATAAACCTCGCAGCCGGGGGCATTAAGGTCGCTGATTTCAATAAAATTCGGCATTGCACATTTATCCTTTTGTTTTTTGTCTATGTAACATTATAGTACAAATATCTTCAAAAATCAAGAGGGATTCCATATTTGCTCTGGACTTTTTTGAACGTTCAGCACTTTTCTGACATTCGTGATTTATAACAGAATAATTTCACAAAACCCCTTGATTTTATAGCAGATTCGTGATAAAATATAGCTTGTAATCGTTTTATCAAGCGATACTTAACTATATCCCTGGAGGT
>CALBGD010000227.1 GCA_937893735.1 uncultured Clostridia bacterium
AAGAGGTACAGCGGCTTTTCGGAAAGCAGGAACCGCGCGTCTACTATCTGCCATTCACCATCGAGTTCGTTCGGCATTATTACGCTCTCGCCGTTAAGCTCCGGCGGCTCGATACGGGCATAATACATTGTATCGTAGTTCGCGGGCAGGCTTGAAAATTTGTGTGGAGTTACGGATCTCTGCGGACCTGTGTCCTCATACATCAGCACTTCAACGTCATTCATTACCTGCTTGTCCATATCAAATTCAAGGGAGCGCGTCCATGATGTGCCGTTCAAAGTATTGTCGTATTCCTCTTTGGTCATAAGCTTGCCCAGACAGCGGAGAGTAAAGGGCATATCATCGGATTTGAGAACACGCCTGATTATCTCCGTGCGGTCGAGTTCCGGAGCATAGAAATGCTGGGTAACACCGTTTTCCGTGACAGAGAACAGCTGCGCGACAGGAACACGTGTATTACACATTTTAAGGAGTTCATCCGCTTCTTCGGGGTGCATACCGTACCAGAAGTGGAGAATATTGTGGATATAAATGTACTGCTGTCCATCGCTCCACTGGTCGACAAGCACGCGGTCAAGGTGATTGCTTTTTACGCATAACCGCACAAAATTTTCAGTGCTGCTTTCGCCGTAAAAATCGGCGGGAAAGTAGTAATCTTCGTTTCCGGCGGAGCGCTTGTCGATTTCCTTGTTGATGAGGGCGATAGCTTTTGAGATTGAGTAGGTCATGATGAGTCCTTTCTATGAAAACAACCATTGTCTTAAATGGCATGGTTGACTTTGAACGGTGGTTGTGATATAATTTATATAATAACTCTTCGGGCAAGACTGCTCGATAAATCGGAATTTGTGAAAATCACAGATGGAGGAATTGATATGAAGAAAATATTGTTGGTTGACGCCAGCCCCAGAGTAAATGGAAATTCAGAAAACATCATAAAAATACTTGCAGAGGATTTGAAAGACTATGAGGTAACGGTTTTTAAGATGCGGGAAAAGAAATGTAATCCCTGTCTTGCTTGTGGCGTCTGTCAGGGACGAGAAGACCAAATCTGTGTACAGAAAGACGATATTGCAAAATTGCTGCCCGTAATCGACGGATGTGATAGCATTGTGATTGCGACACCAATCTATAATCAGCAGATTTGCTCGCAGGCTAAACTGTTTATAGAACGATGGTATCCCTTCTTCAAGTTTGACGGTCCCGGCATGAGTAATTCCTCCAAGACCAACAAGAAAGGTGCATTGGTCTGTTCCTTTTTGGGCAGCTCAGTTGGTGTTACTCAGAAATATGCTGATTGGACCGTTTCCGGTTTTGGTCAAATGGGGGCAAGTCAGACCAAAGCGATTCTCTTCCCGCAGATTCCCAATAGGGGCGACGTGCTGAATAATCCTGAATATGTAGAGAAGATTCACGAACTTGCCAAGTGGCTTGCTGATTGACAAATTCCCGTTTATCGAGCAGTTCTCTAACAACAACCTCCAGCACCGAGCCGAAATGCTCGGTGCTGATTCTGTAATCCCGCTTGTTTTACGGCTCGCATTCAGCCTCGTCCTCTTCCTCGAAGTATTCCTCCGGCTTAATGAAAACGCGTGAGATTTCGAGAAGCGTGAGAGTATTTTCGTCAAGCTCGTCCCAATGCTCTTTTATATATTCAAGCTGCTCATCAGTGGCATATTCGGATTCACCACCGTCGGTTTCATCGTACTGCCAGTAGCAGCACCTTGCGTCAACCTTTTCATTGCTGTCTGCTATTTCATCGTCAAAGAAATCCGTGGATATGACCGAGTCAAAATCCATAGCGTAAGCCGGGACGTACACCGTTTCGGAGTTCGTTCTCCAATTAAAATCAATGCCAGTAAAAGTAACAGGGTGCGTGAAAATGGGTTTGTCTTTCATGTGATACCTCCGTCAGAATTTAGCCACCCATTTGGATTTAACATGGAGCGTAAAGCGCATTGGCGCGGTGCTGCCCCACGCAAAGTCGTGCGGAATAGTGATAACCATGGTACCCTCAACCGCGAATTTGTCAGCCGTGTCCGTATCGGTCGGCGCTCTGGGCGCAGGAGTTACGTTGAAATTCATGGATTCGATGGTGCATTGCGCTATCTCGCCGTTTGACATTGCTCGGTTCATGTAACTGAGTATCTGATTGCGGTTGGTGGTGTTGCTTTGCAGCCATGTAAGACCATTGAATTTCCAGGTTGCCGCCTGACTTTCGCGGACGTCTGCGTACATATTTGAGTAGTTGGAAACGGAAGCGTAGATTATCGCGTCCTCAAATTTGTCACGTACTGCGGCAGCCTCGACGTTCACTCTGATTATCTCAAAGACAGCCGTACCGATAAGCAGTACGGCTATCATCATAACCGATGTCATGACATAGGAAAATCCACGGTTGCTGCGAAGCCTTTTCAGTATTCTCATGATTTCCAGTACACCTCCGATGTGCCCTCTGCGGTGGAGCTTATCGTCAGCGTGTGTCCCTGAAAAATGAAGAACGATATGTCCACGTCCGCCGATACCGTTACCGTGAATGACCTGCCTATTTGTATTCTGCCGGAGGTTGACCATGTTACGGTGGGAGTAAGTCCGCTGGATTCGTTCAACCGGTCAAGGCGGTGCGTGGTTTCCGTGCCTATCCTGCCGGCTATCTCCGCTTCGCGCGCAAGCTCGTTTGCATAGTTGTTAAGGTTCATTTTCGTGAGGAATACTGGCGCGACGGACATTATGAACACAAAGACGATCATCATTATCATCACGAAAATCGTGACGCTGATGTAAGTGCTGCCTTTGTTGGCTTTGAGCCGTTTTATTCGCTTTTTCATTTTGTCCCTTGTATGATATAGTTAAGCCCCATATCATATCCTTTCATAAGATTTACGCTCA
>CALBGD010000228.1 GCA_937893735.1 uncultured Clostridia bacterium
GGACATCATCGGGATATCGTATGTTCCGATATGGGTGACGTCGTTCATTCCCCATACGGAAGCCGCGAACACCAGAATGGTAACGGGGTTGTTGTTTATGCAGAGATCCTGCTGAAGCTGGTCGTAGGTCCTCTGAATGAACGTGCTGTACACGCCGTAGACCGGCTTTCCGCCGTT
The DNA here is from genome assembly GCA_937893735.1 of uncultured Clostridia bacterium. Taxonomy (GTDB): domain Bacteria; phylum Bacillota; class Clostridia; order Oscillospirales; family Ruminococcaceae; genus CAG-115. The sequence continues at coordinate 178 of CALBGD010000228.1, forward strand.
AGCCGCGATACCGGAGGCAAGCGCCACTGCGTGCTCCTCGGCTATGCCGACGTCGATGAACTGGCTTCCCGCCTCCCCGCGGCGGCTCTTGGTGAATCCGCCGACCGTGGGAGTGCCGGAGGTTATCATGCAGACCTTGGGGTCCTTCTTCATTTTGGCAAGCATATACTTTGCGGTCAGGTCGCCATAATCCTCGCCGCCGCCCTGAATTTTCAGCTCTCCGGTCCCGATGTCGAACGGCATATGCCAGTGCCACGATTCCTTGTCCTTTACCGCCGGAGCGTAGCCGCGTCCCTTTTCGGTGACGATGTGGACTACCACGGGCTTTGTAGAATCCTTGACGCCCCTGAATGCCGCGATGAGCTGGTCGATGTCGTTGCCGTCCTTTACGAAAACGTAGTCAAGACCCATAGCGCGGAACATATTGCACTCAGCCTTTCCGTCCGTATTGCGCAGGAGCCCGAGGTTGGTGTAAAGCCCGCCGTGGTTCTCAGCAATGGACATCTGGTTGTCGTTTACAACGATTATGAGGTTAGTCCCCAGCTCGTAGGCGTAGTCCAGACCCTCCAGAGCTTCGCCGCCGGACAGGGAGCCGTCGCCGATTATCGCAACCACATTCTCCTTGCCGCCGCAGAGGTCGCGTCCCTTTGCAAGTCCGCAGGCAAGGCTGACGGAGGTGGAGGTGTGGCCAAGCGTGAAGTGGTCGTACTCGCTCTCGTGCTGGCTGGAGTAGCCGGTAACATCGTCGTACTTCGCCGGGTCAAGAAACGCGTCCTTTCTTCCGGTAAGCATCTTGTGGCAGTAGGTCTGGTGGGAAACATCGAACACCAGCTTGTCCTTCGGGGAATCAAAAACGTAGTGGAGCGCGATTATAGCCTCCGCCATGCCGAGATTCGGACCGCAGTGTCCTCCGTGGACGCTGAGCTTGTTTATCAGCGCGATGCGCATTTCCGCCGCAAGAGCCTTCATCTCGCCGGAATTCAGCTTCTTCACGTCGGCGGGGGAGTTGATCTTTTCAAGGTACATTTCGTTTCCTCCATTTTCTGTATTCTGGGTTTATCTTATGGTATTATTGTAACACTTAAAGTGCACTCCAAGTCAAGCCCCCCGCACAATTTTTCATCTATTTTTCACATAAAAATATCCCCGCAAAGAAGCGGGGATACCGGATATTTTATTTACAGCGGAACCATAACAATCTCGCCCTCGCCGATGGTGGCTCTGGAGTGCGGGGTCATAGTCGTGACCTGAAGAACGTAGGAATTTATCCTCAGCGAAACGCCGGGATAGAACGCCTTCTTGCAGGAAACGGACAGGTCCTGCTTGCGCTGGAGGGTTAGCTCTATTTCCTTGACGCGCGTTTCAAGGCGCTTTATCTCGCCCTGGAGCTGGAATCTCGAACGCATAGCCTCGACCTTCATCTTCTCACGCTCCGGCGAAAGCTTTCCCGCCTTTGCCATCTCGTTGAGGGTAATAAGTATCTTCCCAAGCTGATCGACCTTGTCGGTCATTTCGGCTATCTTGTGCTTATGGCCGTCCATTTCCTCGCTGAGCACCGCGTTGTTGCCGAGGGTGACGAGCGTCTTGGCGTAGCTCTCAGAGCCTATCACGGAGGCCGTGATATTCTGGAGCGCAGTGTATTTTCCGCCCACCATAACGCCCTTTCCGGTGGCGTTTATCGCTGTTCCGGCGAAAACCTCCCCGCCGACGAACGAGTTGGATTCAACGCTCCCAGCCGCAGTTATCTTGCTGTTCTCGCAGAAATCAAGCTTTATGCTTCCCTTGTTGCTGGTCAGCGTGGAGTTGATACAGCCGAGCTTCACCGTGATGTTTCCGTCAGCGGTGACTGTGCCGTTAGTTACAGTGCCATGTATCATAACGGACTTCTTTGATGTAACGGCGAAGCCCTCCATTACGTTGCCGCGGATAACGATGTCGCCGATGAAGTCGATATTGCCGCTGGCAACGTCCACATCGCCGCGTATCAGCAGGGATTCCTCAATATTGAACGCGCCGTTGCTGTATGTAAGATTTCCGTCCACGGAGGCGATTATCTCGGTATCATTGTTAACCAGCTCGGTTCCCTTGCCGACCCTGACGCTGGCGGGGATACCCTTTCTCTGCGGGACGGTCTTGCCCATGATATCCATGCCCGGCGTTCCTTCCGTGGGGGGAGTTATCTTTGCGATAGGCGTGCCGCGGTATACGTTGCGCACCAGACCGAGGTTCTTATAGTCAACGTTGCCGTTTTCGTCCTCTACCGGCTTGAACGCAGTCTCCCTGTGGAAATAATATTCCACCTTGCCGTCAGTGCCGTCCACAGGGGGCTTCCAGCGGGCAATGCAGATGTTCTTGCCGTAGCATTTATTCTTGATCGCGTCATCAATATCACTCTCCAGAAGCCCGGACTTTATCCCCTTTGCCGCAATAGCCGCATTGACCTTATCCCTGGTGATATCCAGACCGCCGTTTTCCGGAGCGGTCATAGTCATAAAAGCAGTCGTACAGTTCGGGTCAACGGATATCTCGGCGTTTGAATGGATTATCTTGATATCTTGCATGATTAAGCCCCCTTTTCTGGTCATGATATTTGCAGTTCAACTTATTAATTCTATTTTATCATATTTCGGATTTTTTTGCAATAGATTTCACAAAAAACTTGTGTTAAGAGTTATTCCAAGTAAAGAATAAAGCGGAGAGCCCGCCAGAGCATCTCCGCCGTGAATATTCAGTCAAACCGCCTTGCCGTAGATATGCTTAATAAAACCCGCTAATCAGCAGGGTGGGTAAAGTCGCCTGAGGGTTTCACGCTCCCTATCTTCCGCAGTACGGGAGGTCTGCAATCCGCCGCCAGAGTCGAGATCCCTATTTCAACATGTTCGGATTCATAATAGCATACCCGCACGAACAAGGCAGTAAGTCAGCAAGAATATTATTTACAGGACAGCCTCAGCTATTACTGTAAAATATCATCATCGTCGGACATATCTTCCAGTGAGAACAGACCCTTGAGGAACATCTCGCCGATACGCTGGTTCTCTTCCTCGCTGTCGATGGAAGTGAACAGAAGCTCGTCGCCGTCCTCTTCGCCCTTCAGCACAACGAATTCGTCAGGCTCTTCGTCCTCGTCCTCGCTTGCGGGAAGAAGCGCGTAGTACACAGCGCCCTCATATTCCATGCTTGCGATGCATTCGAAATTCGTGGTGTTGCCGTCCTCGTCATCAAGAGGAATGTAGGTCTCCTCAAAGAAGTGGAACACAGCGGGCTTTCCGGCGTCGTCATTCAGGGTAACGGTACCCTCGTTTTCGTCGTAGATAACGTTGTCGTTGTCAGCCATAATTTTTCCTTTCAGTGCCGCGCGAATTCCTTAAGCGGTGCTGCGCCGGTTTCACTAGCTATATTTTACACCATAATCGGGCGGTTGTCAAGGGCTTTTTTCATACATTTTGCACATTGGAGGACTTTTTCTCTGAAATATTTTTCCAAACAGATCCCCTGAGCTCCGGCGAAAGTGCGGTGGAAGTTACGGCGTGCAAAAAACCAGAAACACAAAAACGGCACCGCCGGAGCGATGCCGTAATGTTCGTGCGTTCAAGCAGAGTGCTTAAATTAGCCTCTCTTCTTGGATACGATAACAGCGCCAGCAGCCAGAACAGCTACGCCAGCAACAACTGCGATACCCTCAACGCCGGTGTCAGGAGAACCCTTGCCATCGGTAGCAGTGGTGTCAGCAGGAGCAGCTGCGTCAACAGTAGCAGCAGCGTCGTCATCAGCAGCAGCGTCGCCGCCCAGACCAGTGCCGGAAACGGTGAAGGTTACAGACAGGCTGTCATCGAAGGAGAAGCCAGCAGGGTCGATAGGAGCGTCCTTAGAGGTGTCGCCGTATGCGTTGTAGATCTCAAGTCTGATCTTGCCGTTGCCCTCGATATCGCCATAGATGAGCTTATCCTGTGCAACTGCGACGTCAGTAGATGTGCCGTCAGAGTTTGTAGCAGTGATAACAACATCAGAGATGGACAGACCAGTAGCCTGAGCGAAAGCCATCTTGTCAGCCTCGGTCTCGAGTGCGTCGTAGCCGTCAGCGTCCTTGCCGCAGCCAAGTGCGTTTGCAAGACCGTCGATATCTACGCAGAATACGGTAGCGCCGGTAGCGGTAGCGGGAACCATCTCTGCAGTCTCCTCGTCCTCCCACTCAAAGCCGCTTACAGCAACGGTGTATGTACCATCGCCTGTAACGTCAGCTGTTGTAGCGTTCGCAGTAGTAGCGTCCATGGACTGTACAGACCAGTCGGAAGAAGCGTACATAAGGAATGCTTCGTAAGCGCTTGCAGAAGCTGCGAGAACAGCTGCGCTTACAACTGCTGCAGAAGCAGCGCCAAGAATCTTTGTAATCTTCATGATAAAAATCCTCCAAAATATTTTGAACAGCATAGTCAGCCTATGCTTATCCATACATATATTTTATAACATTACGGACTATTTTTCAACTGTGAGAATACACAAATTTCAAACGTTTACACATTTTCGATTTGTATATTAAGCACTAAATATTATCCGTAAAGTACCAAAAAAGCGTAATTCAGCTAAACTAACAGTAATATTTTAGCTAAATCACTTTTTGCGGAAATTGGGGTTGTCGTCGGATTCCCGCATGATGGCGTCAAAGAGGCGCTGTGTCTTGTTCGACTTGCCGCGCTTCTTCTCTTTGAGCATTGCTATTTCCTCATGCGTAGAGCTTGCCGGCTCGGAATCGAACAGGTCGCGCTCCTCAGTCCATATCCCGCTGGGCACCTCGTCCAGAGATTCTATCGGAGCTGTGCGGCGCGGCTTGCTATGGGGCTGTGCGGGCTCCTGCGGCGGTTCTTCCGGAGCCTGCGGCTCCGCGTGCTTTTCAGGCGCTGTCCTGCGGGGTTTATGCGGGTGCGGTCTGCTCTCGCCCGCCTCGGACTGCTGGAGCATATCAAAGATCGAATCTACATTCCAGAACGGGTCGTCCTCGGAGATATCCGGCTTCTGCGGCTCCTTTGCGGGTTCGGGTCTGGCGGGTTCATGCTTCCCGGGCTCGGGCTTCACGGGCTCAGGCGCTGCGGGAGCTTCCTCATGCGGGCGGGACACCGCCTCGAACGAGGTCGCCGCGGCTGCCGCTCCCGCCATCTTCCCGTAAGCGGAGATAGCCGCCGCGTTCTTGCGTATCACCTTTGGGCGCGGCGCGGGCTCCTGCTTGGATTCCGCCGCCTCTGCGGGAGCCTCCGGCTTAGCCTGCTCCGTGACAAGCTTTTTCTTTGGCTCGGGTTCTGTTTTCTCAGGCTGCGGAATGTGCTCCTCGGCAAACGCTTTTTCCTCCGGAACTATATTCTTCTGCGGCGCGGGGCTTTCGGGCTTCCCGCCGAACGGCGCGAGCTCACCTGCTGCGACCGGCTGTTTCTCCGGAACCGCGCTCTTCTTCGGCTCGGAGC
>CALBGD010000229.1 GCA_937893735.1 uncultured Clostridia bacterium
CATCTGGTGAATGTTGACCTGCTGAACGCGCTGGTTATCCTGCCGGAGTCGATACTGAACGACGATGTCAGCAGAAAGCTTGTCGAAGCGGGCGTTAATGCGGGTATTCCGGTAGTCACGCTGGACAGGGAATTCGCGGGAGCCTCCTGCGTACGCTTTGATTATGTCACCACATTCGAGAAGATACTGCGCCATGTTATAGAGGTCCACGGCTGCCGTACAATAAACCTTATGGCTGGATTCAAGGGCAACGCATTTTCCGAGGAGCGCCTTGAATGCTGCCGCAGGATATTCAGGGAGTATGGGCTTGAACTGGACGAGCGGCGAATCGGATATGGAGATTTCTGGAACGCACCGACTGAGCGGGCGATGGACAAGTTTATGGAAACAGGACTCCCCCTGCCGCAGGCGATAGTCTGCTTCAATGATTCCATGGCGATAACCGTCTGCCAGTATCTTTTCAAGAGAGAAATAAAGGTCCCTGAAGATGTGATAGTCACCGGATTCGACGGAATTGCGCTTGAAAAATACTATCAGCCGCGGCTTACCACCGGCTGTGTAGATCATTCGGCGGCGGGAAAGTGCGCAATGGCGCTGATCACCAGACAGCGCCCCGAACCTGTCACGGAATTTATCCCGTATCAGATGCGGCTGGGGCAGTCATGCGGGTGTGTAAAGCTTTCGGCTCATGAGCCATGCGAAAAGATACTCCAGCTTTACGAGCGCGTTGGTAATTCCGCCTGGCATGAGGACTATATGTTCAACTTCCTGCGCAAAGCCACTAAATGCGGGAATCTTCATGAGCTTGCGACGGTCATGGGAAGGCACGGCGATTATGTCGAGTGGTTCTGCGTGAATACCGATATATTTGAGAACAAAGCGGGGCTCCTGCGATATCACGAGCTCTTTACTGAAAACGTGAACTGCTTCATGCACCGCAATCGAGATGATATCTGCACGGACAGCATCATTTTCCCGGCGTGCGAGCTCCTGCCGGATATGGAAGGCGTGCTGGAAAAGCACGATGTGCTGTACTTCTCGCCGCTCCACTTCATGGAGAAAATAATAGGCTACGCCTGCGCGGATATCGCATTCGCTGATGATTTCGTGTATTCCAACCGGCGGCGGTATATCAGCAACATTTCACAGATCCTCGAAAACCTGACAAACAGAGTAAAGCTGGAGCGTGCAAACAGCGAGCTTGCTGAATTGCACATTCACGACCCTCTGACCGGTCTGCTCAACCGACGCGGATTCTACAAGGAATTCGAGAAGCGCAACACGGGCGAAAAGCTGTATGTGTTCTCAATAGACATGGACAGGCTGAAATACGTCAACGATAATTTCGGGCATACTGAGGGCGACTGCGCGATAAAGACGGTCGCGGCGTCCCTGCTGTATAACGGCGGAGATATCGCCTGCTCGCGTTTCGGCGGCGATGAGTTTGCCGTGATAGCCGCCGGGAGCGATTTTGAACCGGAGGAATACATCGCCAGGGTGCGCGGATATCTCGACGAGTACAACCGTAAGTCAGGCAAGCCATATCCCGTGGGAATAAGCGTTGGCTGGGAGAGCTCCCTGACGGGGACGCCAGCGGACATAGACGAGATTATAAGGACCGCCGATTCCCGTATGTACGAGGACAAGCGGAAGAGAAAGGCAGTCCGCAGTGACTGATACATAGCATAAGCGCCGCACCGACCTGTGGCGCTTTTCACATTTGTCTGCGGTATTTTTCCCGGTGTATTCAGTTTTTGTTACCGATCACGTCACAAAAACATCACGCTGGGGGGCTATAATCTAGTCGTAAACAAAAACGGCACCCCTACAAAGAAAGGCAGTGATACTATGAATACACCAAGATATTTTGCTTTAGTATGCGCGGCGATAGTTGCCGCTTCTGCTACCGGCTGCTCCAGCAGCACGGAAAGCTCAGGGAGCTCGGTGGTGTCCTCGATAGATTCTCACACCACTTCCGAAACACAGACCTCTGATTCAGCAGAGGCAGTGCAGTCCCAGAGCCACAAGACCGTAAAGGTAACGGCTGTGGACGGAAATAAGATAACCGCTGATGAGGGCGAGATAACAGCGGTTTCTATGGGTTCTGCGCCCGATGGAGCGGCTCCCGACAAGCCCGGCGCCAATGGCTCCTCGTCTGACGGTACGCCCCCTGAAAAGCCCGCAGACGGCGGCTCCGCGCCCGATGGGGAAGCTCCCGAAAAGTCCGCAGACGTCGGCTCCGCACCCGATGGGGAAGCTCCCGAAAAGCCCGCAGACGGCGGCTCCGCACCTGACGGAGAACCTCCTGCAAAGCCCGGTGAAAGCGGCAGCACTTTTGAACCCAACGGAAGCAGCGTTGAATTCACAGTGACCGATGACACCGAGATCTCCGTCGAATTTCTTCAGGGGAGCAGCGCCGGCTCCGTTGACGATATAACAGTTGGCAGCGTGCTGGCGGTCACGCTCAACCACGACGGAACTGCGGCTTCCGTTCTGGTGAAGAATATGGCGGCAGGCGGCGGATTCGGCGGCAGCAGCGAGGTAACGAACGGAACCTCCGCGAACACGATATCCGAAAGCACCGAGGATAGCGACACGGAATACACCTCCATCGGCGATGACGAGAACGCCCTGCGCATAGACAGCGCCGAGGCTGTGCTCACCAACATAACCGTAAACAAGAACGGCGGCAGCTCCTCCAATACAGAAAACGGCGATTTCTACGGTCAGAACGCCGGACTTCTCGCAACGAACGGCGCAAAGGTGATAATCAGCGATTCCGCATTCAACACCGGCGCTGTAAACGGAAACGCCGTGTTCAGCTATGGCGAGGGAACCTCCGTTATGATATCAGACAGCGTTATCCGCACCACGGAGCGCAATTCCGGAGGGATCCAGACCACCGGCGGCGGAACTATGACCGCGAACAACCTTGACGTTGAAACGCAGGGTAATTCCTCAGCGGCGATAAGGACCGACCGCGGCGGCGGAACAGTCACGGTAAACGGCGGAAAGTACGTTACCAACGGCACCGGAAGCCCGGCGGTGTACTCCACCGCTGATGTAACGGTCAACAATGCGGAGCTCACGGCTAATGCCAGCGAGGGCGTAGTCGTCGAGGGCAAGAACAGCGTAAAGCTGACCAACTGCACCCTTTCCGGCGATATGTCCGGGACCTACAACGGCGACCCGGACGAGAATATCCACACCATAATGATATACCAGAGTATGTCCGGCGACGCGGATATCGGCGAGGCTTACTTCACTGCCGAGGGCGGCAGCATAACCGGGCTCTCCGGGGATATGTTCTACGTTACTAATACGGACTGCACGATTTCCCTGAAGAACGTTGAGTTCACGCTGGCGAACGATACATTCCTGCGTGTGGAGGGCAATTCCAGCTCGCGCGGCTGGGGAACCCATGGGGCAAACGGCGGCGACGTTATCCTGAACGCTGAGACCCAGAATATCGAAGGCAATATCCTTGTGGACAGCATATCCAGCCTTGACATGACCCTTACTAGCTCCACCTTAAAAGGCGCGGTAAATCCCGACGGCGAGGGCGGAACTGTCAAGGTTACTCTCGACAAGGATTCCGAGTGGGAGCTTACTGCCGACAGCTACATTACAGAGTTTGACGGCGACGTATCCCAGATAGTTTCCAACGGATATCACCTTTATGTAAACGGCGAGCAGGTCGTATAACTTTTTATAAAAATCCTCCATATAAAAAATACGGGGCTGTTTTCAGTCCCGTACTTTTTGTGGTTGTCGTATCACTGGCTGTCCCTGAATTCTCTGAGAGCCGCGGCGGTAATTTCGTAGTTCTTCTCTACCTCTGCCATAAGGGCGTCCGCGCCGTCTGTGCTGCCTGTGCGCAGAAGCTCCGTGAGGGCTGAGCTGCACTCATAAAGCTTATCGAAACCAAGGTTCACGCAGACGCCTTTCAGTGTGTGCGCCGCGCGGAATGCTTCCTCTGTCCTGCCCGCTGCAAGGGCTGATTTGAGGTTATTGAAACTGGGGTCGTTCAGGAACTTGACTGCCACGCGTGAAATCATCGCTTCGCTACCAAGTCTTCGGAGAACTCCGTCAAAATCTGAGCCCATATTTTCATAGCACTGTCTGATAGTCATAGCTTATCTCCTTAATTGAATGCGGAATTGTTATACTGGATCATGTGTTGAATTTTTTCTTTATTTCCTGATTTATGTCGATCAGGCAGTTAAGCAGGATAGGATTGAACTGACCGCACTCGCCGTCGAGTATCATCTTTATTGCAGTTTCATGCGGGAGCGCCTTCTTGTAAACGCGTTCGCTTACCAGCGCGTCATAAACGTCCGCGATGGATACTATCTGCGCGGAGATCGGTATTTCGTCGCCCTTAAGTCCGTCGGGATAGCCTTTTCCATCCCAGCGCTCATGGTGCCAGCGGCATATTTCATGCGCTATCTTTATGAGTTCCTCGTTCTGGTACTGTTCAAGGCTCTCTATCATTTGGGCGCCGATGACCGTGTGAGTCTTCATTATCTCGAATTCTTCCTTGGTAAGCCTGCCGGGCTTGTTTAGTATCTTGTCGTCAATGCCTATCTTTCCGATATCATGCAGCGCCGAGGCCGTCGGGATAAGCATTTTTTTGGTGCTGTCGAGCTTGTATTTGTCAGTCTTTTTCACGAGCTGCTCCAGCAGCATTTCCGTGAGGGTGCGTATATGCACAACATGAAGTCCGCTTTCGCCGTTGCGGAATTCCACTATCTGGCTGAGAATTCCTATCATCATGCTGTTGTTCTTTTCCTTTTCGTTTATCTGGTCGGTGACAAGCTTCACGAGGCGGCGCTGCTTGGAGTACAGCTTTATTGTGTTGAATACGCGGTGATATACCACCCTTGCGTCAAAGGGTCTGCTGATGTAGTCAGAAACGCCCATTTCGTAGGCTTCCCGCACGGAAGAGTCCGAATTGTCGCTGGATATCATAATGACCGGAATATCCTCTATAAGGTGATCGGCGTTCATCACCTTGAGAACATCAAAGCCGCTTATTCCGGGCATAACGATGTCCAGCAGGACGATGGAAATGTCAGTGCCGTATTCCTCCAGCATTGAGAGGCAGGTCTCGCCGTTGGCGGCTTCCAGAATGTTGAACTCGCTGCTTAGCATGGAGGAAAGTATCTCGCGGTTGAGCTCAGAGTCGTCAACGATCATGATGTTGAGCTTGTCCGCGTCGTTTCCGGAAAGCTTGCTGTCGTCTGTAACGACAGTGTTCTTGCGGTTCTTTGCAAGGTACATATTCTTGTCGGCACGCGCCACGGCGCTGATGAGCGGCTCGTTCACTGCAAGCACGCCGCCTATGCTGACGGAAAGCTGCCCGGGATATCCGGGGATATCCGTCTTGTGGATACGCCGTTTTATGTACCGCAGCTGCTGAGTGAACCGGTCGTCAGTGATACCGGGCATTATGATCAGGAACTCATCACCGCCGTAGCGCACCAGCGTATCTGTCGCGCGGATACACTTCCTGATGATATCCACCATGGAATGCAGGGCCGTATCTCCGGATTCGTGACCGCAGGAATCGTTATACAGCTTGAAGTCGTCAAGGTCGATCATCACAACGCCGGCGGAGGTAGGCATATTTTTCAGGAACTCCTCAAAATAGCGGCGGTTGTATGCTCCGGTGAGGGAGTCGATGTATAATTCCGAGTTGCTGCTGGCGAGCTTTGCTGCAAGATCCTTCTTGTCGCCGAGATACATCAGTGAGTCCCCGGAGAGCTTTTTCGCCATCTCGATGACATGGGGAATTCCGTCTATCTCAACATACTGCGCGATGACCTGAAGCATATCCGATCCGGAAAGCTCCAGCTTTGTGATCTGCTTTTTTTCATTCAGCGCGTTGACTGCTATACAGCTTCCGCAGTCAACCTTTATCCCGTCAATGGAAATATCCTCGACGGGAACGGCGGCGTCCTTTTTCAGCTGCTCGCCGCTCAGAAGCCTTACAGCCGGAAATATCCGCCTGAGCGCTTCGATCTCTTCCAGCGCCTGCTTCATCGTTAATTTTTCATCTGGATTCATTTATTGCCGCTCCTTCTGTTTTGGGATCAGACTGCGCCTTTTTCTTGCGCCGCTGTGTCAGCACTTCCTGTGCTGCGTCAAGGTCATATTCTTCGGCCGCGTTTTTCAGCCGCTGATGTTTGCAGAATGCTCCGCCTGCGCTGCGGATTTCTGTAATTTCACAACCTTTATGCCCAGTTTCAGCCCACCTTATCCATAATAAGGCAGAATTGCCGCATAAAACAAAAGTCTGTAACACGCACTTTGTGTTTCAGACCGAATGATAATCTCCTGATAATGTTGGTATGCAAGGCATTAATATACAATGATTATATCATATTGCCACAGTTATGTCAATATAACTCATACGCTTTGACATATAACAATTATATACCATTTATCTAAAAAATACAAGCGAAAATTACAATTTTTTGCTATTGAAATCAAATGTTATTCTCGGAGGTGTTCAGTGATATGCAGCGATTATTCCGATTCTGCTTTTTTGAGAAGAAATATGTGTTTTTGTCCACTGACAAACCGTGGAATATGTGCTACAATATACTCAACAGGGATTCAGGCGCGGCGCCGTATGATCTGACTTACAGGCTTCTTTTCCCGCTGTGCTGATACCTCTTTCCATGGAATCACAATCTGCCATTATATCCACTTGACATCCGGAGGTCATTATGAATGAATGGAACAATACCGCGCTTTCCCCGCAGGAACGCGCCGAGGCTCTTGCGGATTCCCTCTCTGTGAGGGAACAGGCGGAGCAGCTCAAATATGACGCCCCCGCCATACCAAAGGCAGGTCTGCCGGCGTACAACTGGTGGAACGAGGGGCTCCACGGGGTCGCACGCGCCGGAACCGCAACGATGTTTCCGCAGGCGATAGGGCTTGCGGCAATGTTCGACCGGGAGCGGCTCCGCCGCTGCGGGGAGATAACCGCAGACGAGGCCCGGGCGAAGTACAATGCGGCTTCCTCCCACGGAGACCACGACATCTACAAGGGGCTCACGCTGTGGGCGCCGAACGTGAACATATTCCGCGACCCGCGCTGGGGCAGGGGACACGAGACCTACGGCGAGGATCCATACCTCACCTCCGAGCTTGGCAAGGAGTACGTCCGCGGGCTTCAGGGCGAGGGGAAGTACCTGAAAACCGCCGCCTGCGCGAAGCATTTCGCAGTGCACAGCGGTCCGGAGGCCGAGCGTCACTCCTTTGACGCAAAGGTCAGCCCGAAGGATCTGGAGGAGACTTACCTCCCGGCATTCCGCGCGCTGGTGGAGGAAGCCCGCGTTGAAAGCGTGATGGGAGCCTACAACCTCGTGAATGGAGAGCCTGCCTGCGCAAGCCCTTTTCTCATGGGGAAGCTCCGGGAGTGGGGCTTTGACGGCTATTTCACCTCGGACTGCTGGGCTATCCGGGATTTCCACACGACCCACCGCCACCGCCCCGGAATCCGCAGCAATGGCGCTGAAAGCCGGCTGCGACATGAACTGCGGAAACACATACCTCCACATTCTGGCGGCTCTTGAAAAGGGGCTGATAACCGAGGAGGATATCCGCCGCGCCTGCGTCAATGTGCTCCGCACAAGGATAAGGCTTGGTCAGCTCGACCGGACGGAATATGACGATATTCCCATAACCCGCGTTTCCACCGAGGAAAACAAGGCTGTATCGCTGGAGTGCGCGCTGCGCTCTGCGATTTTGCTCGAGAATGACGGGATACTCCCGCTTTCGGACAAGACCGGCACTATCGCGGTCATAGGGCCGAACGCGGACAGCCGCGAGGCTCTCACGGGGAACTACAACGGAACCGCAGACGAGTACGTTACGTTCCTTGAGGGAATACGCGGGCGCTTCGGCGGACGTGTACTATATTCTCAGGGCTGCCATCTCTACAAGGACAGATGTCAAGGGCTCGCGCAGCCCGGCGACCTGTATTCCGAGGCACTCGCCGTGGCGGAGGCCGCCGATGTGGTCATCGCCTGCGTGGGGCTTGACGCGACCCTGGAGGGCGAAGAGGGCGACACCGGAAACGAGTTCAGCTCCGGTGACAAGCCAGACCTCCGCCTGCCGGAAAGCCAGCGCATTCTTCTGGAGAAGCTCTCAGCCCTCGGGAAGCCGCTTGTGATAGTGCTTGCGGCGGGAAGCTCCGTCAATGTTGAGGTAAAGTGCAGTGCGCTTCTGGATATGTGGTACCCGGGTCAGCTTGGCGGCAGGGCGCTTGCGAAGCTGATTTTCGGGGACGTTTCCCCGAGCGGAAAGCTTCCGGTCACATTCTACAAGAGCGCCGACCTGCTTCCGGATATCCGGGATTACAGCATGAAGGGCAGGACCTACCGCTACTGCACTCCGGAAAACGTGCTCTATCCCTTTGGCAGAGGGCTGAGCTACGCGGAATTCAGCTTCACTCAGGCTGACGCTACCGCTGAAATGGCGGCGGTCACGATAGCGAATCTCAGCGATATCCCCGCCGAGGACGTTATTCAGGTCTATGTGCGCGGCTTCTCGGAGGAGGACGTGCCGAACGGCTCGCTGTGCGGCTTCGCCCGGGTGAGCCTCCGGCCGCACGAGGAAAAGCGCGTGGAAATTCCGCTGCCGCGCTCCGCGTTTGAGACCGTCCTCGCGGACGGCACGCGAAAGATATGCGGCACCAAATTCGAAATAAGAATATCTGACGGCGCAGGCGCTGAGCTTCGCCGGGAAATTACAATCTGACAGGAGAAATTACTATGTTTAAACCCGCTGAAATCGGCTCTGTAAAAATACTCCCCGGCGTATTCCGTGAGAGAATGGACGTAAACCGCAGCTACCTGATGGAGCTCGACAGCTCCTGCCTGCTCCAGAATTTCTGCCTTGAGGCGGGAATTATCCTCCCGGGGCTTCAGGTGGTGGATAACCCCGAGACCGCTAACCTCCACTGGGGCTGGGAAGCTCCGACCTGCCAGCTCCGCGGGCACTTCCTCGGGCATTGGCTGAGCGCGGCTGCGAAGCTCATTGCGGCTGAAAACGACGCTGAGCTCAAGGTGAAGCTCGACAAGATAATCAGCGAGCTCGCACGCTGTCAGGAGCTCAACGGCGGCGAGTGGGTAGGCTCTATCCCGGAGAAGTACTTCACAAGGCTTATAAAGAACCAGTATATCTGGTCGCCGCAGTACGTTAT
>CALBGD010000230.1 GCA_937893735.1 uncultured Clostridia bacterium
AGATAATCCACTATCTCAGGTACAGCCTTGATTATAGCTTCGATTTCTTCTTCTGTATTATATTCGCAAAGCGAAAGTCTGAGCGAACCGTGCGCAACATCGTGAATCCTGCCTATCGCAAGCAGTACATGGCTCGGGTCGAGCGAACCGGAAGTGCAGGCAGAACCGGATGAAGCGCAGATCCCCTTCTGGTCAAGAAGGAGCAGAAGAGATTCACCCTCGATTCCTTCAAAACACATATTCACATTTCCGGGAAGCCTGTCATTGCGTGGGCCATTCAGAATCGAATGCGGAATTACTGAAAGACCCTCGATAAGTCTGTCACGAAGCTTTGTGATTTTCGCCATGTTTGCTTCAAGGTTGTCAGTCGCTTCTTTTAATGCAACGGACATACCAACGATTCCTGCGATGTTCTCAGTGCCTGCACGTTTTCCGCGCTCCTGTGCGCCGCCCTCGATAAGAGAGGACACCAGAAGCCCCTTGCGCGCGTACAGTGCGCCTACGCCCTTGGGTCCATGAAACTTATGTCCAGCAAGAGAAAGCATATCGCAGCCGATCTCCTTGACATTTACAGGAATATGACCAACCGCCTGAACTGCGTCCGTGTGGAAGAGCACGCCCTTTTCGCGGCATATTGCGGCGATCTCCTTTACGGGCTCAAGCGTACCTATCTCATTGTTTGCCATCATTATGGTAACAAGTGCTGTATCGGGACGAATCGCGTTCTTTACAGCTTCAGGGTCTACTCTGCCCTCTCCGTCTACCGGGAGAATTGTTATCTCAAAGCCCTGCTTTTCAAGGCGCTTCAGTGAGTGTAATATAGCGTGGTGCTCAATAGCATCGGAGATTATATGCTTCTTGCCCTTCTTGGCGCCTATTTCAGCTGCAGTCAGGAGCGCCTGATTATCAGCTTCGCTTCCGCCGCCGGTAAAGATGACCTCCTTGGGATCGCAGCCAAGGCACTCGGCTACTGTTTTCCTTGCGCCGAAAAGAGCCTCAGCGGCAAGCTGTCCTACGGTATGGAGCGACGAAGGATTACCGTACTGCTCCGTGAGGTACGGCATCATTGCGTCAAGCGCCTTCTTGCTCAGCTTAGTTGTTGCGGCGTTATCAGCATATATTGTAGTCATAGATTCACCATTCTTTCTGAATCAGTTTTTGCACGTCCGGGAATCAGTTTGTAGACTTTTCCTATCGGACAAGTAGGATTATATCATATTATTGACGATTTGTCAAGAGCATTACAGAAATTATTCCTGTTTTTCTGCAAATTTTCACATAGCCTCACATCATATGATATTATACTGCTCAATAAATTCGACAAAATACATATCATCATCAATAAAAAGAAGATATTTTTAAAAAACCTGTTGCAATTTGATAATAGATGTGATATAATAATAAGAGTTGATATGCGCCTGTAGCTCAGCTGGATAGAGCAATAGCCTCCGACGCTATGTGCCGTGCGTTCGAATCGCATCAGGCGTACCAATCTGAAATCCCCGCCAGATGGCTTTATAAGCCGCTTGGCGGGGATTTTTACTACCTGTTCCCTTGAAACGAATTGAATGTATTTTGCCGTGTTTTTGCGTACTTTTTCGTGAGTATGGGTGTCAAATCAATTTCTTCATTACCCTAACCGCCTGTTGACAAAAATGCTCACTTGTTGTATAATTATTATATCAATTTAGAAAGAAGGAACTCTATTGGAGATATTTATTACAGTAATCGTGACATTCTTTGCGGGAATGGGAGCTGGTCTCGGAACTGGATTTGCCGGAATGAGCGCAGCCGCTGTAATCACCCCCATGCTTACGACATTCCTCGGAATCGACCCGTATGTAGCCGTTGGAATAGCGCTGGCTTCTGATGTGCTGGCAAGTGCAGTCTCTGCATACACATACGGAAGAAATAAGAACCTCGATATAAAAAACGGACTTGTAATGATGGCGGCAGTACTTGCTTTCACTGTTGTCGGAAGCTGGGTTTCCAGCCTTCTTCCATCAGCAACGATGGGCGGATTTTCGGTATTTATGACATTCCTGCTCGGAATCAAGTTCATTGTGAAGCCTGTAATGACCACCAAAGAGGATATGAAGGCGGTTTCTCCGAAGAAGCGCGTCATTCAGTCGCTTATCGCCGGAATGGCTATCGGCTTTATATGCGGATTCGTTGGAGCGGGCGGCGGCATGATGATGCTCCTTATCCTCACTTCCCTGCTTGGATATGAGCTCAAAACCGCCGTTGGAACCAGCGTTTTCATCATGACATTTACCGCACTGACCGGCTCTATATCACATTTCGCCATGGGCGGTGCTCCGGACGTGCTTGTTATGGTGCTCTGTATTGTATTCACACTTGTGTGGGCGCGTATAGCGGCAGTCTTTGCGAATAAGGCTTCACCCAAAACTCTTAACCGCGCGACCGGAATTGTTCTGGTGGTGCTCGGAATTGTGGTCATGGGATTCAATCTCATTTCAAAGCTGACTGCATAACAAAATTCCCCTGAATCGTTGATTCAGGGGAATTTCTCTATTTCATCGTAAGTTCTGCCATTGCCGCATAATGGAGAATGTCAAATTCAGGCGGAAAACCGCTGAGCATTTTCAGATGCTCCTGTTCCCAGAGCTTGATTTCATCCGGAGAGAGCGAAGCCCCTACACCGCGGCAGGCTTTCATTCTTCCGTTCCAGCTATCACGCGTGAAATGTACGTTCAGCTTGTATTCCTCGTGCCATGCGAGTTCAAAATCGTTCTTGTAGC
>CALBGD010000231.1 GCA_937893735.1 uncultured Clostridia bacterium
AAGAGTTTCAATGCCGGGAGGCTGTCCGCTCGGCGACAGACCGATAGACCAGCACCTGAAGTGCTTCGCGGCGCTCGGCGCTGAGTGCGAGATTGACGGCGGAATGGTTAATCTCCGCGCCGACAAGCTTGTAGGAACACAGATCTTCTTTGACAAGAACACCGTTGGAGCCACTATCAACGCTATTATGGCGGCGGTTAAGGCTGACGGACTGACAATAATTGAGAACGCCGCCAAGGAGCCCCACGTCGTTGATCTCGCCAACTGCCTGAACAGCATGGGCGCGGATATCCTCGGCGCAGGCACGGACGTCATCAAGATACGCGGCGTGAAGTACCTCCACGGTACAACATACAGCGTTATTCCCGACCAGATAGAGGCGGGAACATTCATGACCATCGCGGCTTCCTCCAGAAGCGATATTCTTATAAAGAATGTTATTCCGAAGCATCTTGAGCCCATCACGCAGAAGCTTGTGAAGATAGGCGTTCAGGTGGAGCAGTTTGACGACGCGGTAAGAGTCATCGGCGGTCCGGAGTATTTTGGTACCAGCGTCAAGACCAATCCGCACCCGGGATTCCCGACGGATATGCAGCCCCAGATGGCGGCCGTGCTCACCTGCGCAAAGGGCGCGAGCATGGTCACAGAGAGCATCTTCGACAACCGTTTCCGCTATGTTGACGAGCTCCGCAGAATGGGTGCGAATATCTCTGTTGAGGGCAGGGTAGCTGTAATAGAGGGAGTTGAGCGGCTCAAGGGCGCTCCCGTCAAGGCGACTGACCTTCGCGCGGGTGCAGCGCTCATCGTTGCGGCTCTCGGAGCTGAGGGAGTTACCGAGATTTACGATATTTTCCATGTTGAGCGCGGTTATGAGAATATGGAGGTAAAGCTCCGCAGTCTCGGCGCTGATATCCAGAAGGTTGACGAGCCTGACCCCACAGCAGAGGAAAAGGCGCTGAAGCAGGCGCTCTGATGGCGAGGATATACCCGATATGCAGCTCCAGCGGAGGAAATGCGACATTCATCGGCACCCGCGGGCATGGTATCCTGATAGACGCAGGGTGCAGCTTCCGTTCGTTAAAGAACTCGCTTGACCTCATCGAAACGCCGCTCAGCGGAATCGAGGCGCTGTTCATCACGCATGAGCATATCGACCATATTAAGGGACTGCTCCAGTTCACGAAGCACACAAAGATCCCCGTGTTTGCAAGCCCGGGAACTATTGTTCAGCTCCGCACGGCAGTAAGGGAGCCTATCCCGGAGGACGTCCGTATTTACGATATCGTCCACGATGTGTACCAGAGCGCGGATTTCGAGGTAAGCGCGTTCCATACTCCGCATGATACCCCGGAGAGCATAGGCTACACCGTCAAATACGCCGGAAAGAAGCTCGCAGTCTGCACGGATCTTGGCAAGGTGACGTCCGAGGTTGAGAAGAATCTTCTCGGCTGCGAGGCTCTGCTGCTCGAAAGCAACTACGACCCCGCAATGCTTGCAAAGAACCTGAATTATCCCGCTGATTTAAAGCGCAGGATAGCCGGAGACAAGGGACATCTGTCCAACAATGCTGCGGCGGAATTCTGCGGACGTCTGATAGAAAGCGGAGCGACCAAGATAATTCTCGGGCACCTGAGCCGCGAGAACAACACTCCCGCAACGGCGGAGAAATGCACAGCAGACTATCTCAGGAGCCGTGGAATGCACCGCGACAGGGACTATATTCTGGAAATTGCCCCGGTGATGACGCAGGGAAGATACATAGTTGTCTGATAGGAGAAATTATGATAAAGCATATAGTAATGTGGAAATTCAAGGAAGGCGAGCATGATAATATGTTGCTTTTCCGTGACCGTCTGCTTGCGCTCAAAGGGAAAATTCCCGAGATACGCGCGATGGAGGTCGGCATTAACATGAACCCGTCCGACCGCAGTTTTGACGCTGTTCTGGTCAGCGAGTTCGATAGTATGGAGGATTTAAGGGCGTATTCCACGAATCCGCTTCACGTTGAGGTATCAGCATTCTGCAAGTCCATCAGGACGGCCTCGCACAGCGTTGACTATGAGTTCTGAGCTCTGCCGGGTGGAGCATGAGTTCCCGCCGGTATACGATGAACATTCCCGGGTGTTGATACTCGGGACGATACCCTCGCCGAAATCAAGAGAGCGGGGGTTTTACTATATGCACCCGCAGAATCGCTTCTGGAAAATGCTGTCGCAGGTTCTCGGCGAGCCAATACCGCAGGATATCCCCGGCAGGCGGGAGCTTTGTATTTCGCATGGCATAGCCCTCTGGGACGTCCTTGCGGAGTGCAGCATAGATGGAGCCTCGGACAGCAGCATAAAGAACGCCGTCCCGAACCATCTGGAGGTCATATTTAATGCGGCGGATATCCGCGCAGTATTCACTACTGGGAAAAAGGCGCAGGCGCTCTACGAGAAGTTTTTTCCGGAGCTTATGACAGCGGTGTGCCTGCCCTCCACAAGTCCGGCTAACCGGACTATTTCCGAAGCTGAAATGCTGGAGAAATACCGGCAGATTATAAAGTTCCTGTAAAACCAGCGCCCCCTGCTGACTTTTTATCAGCAGGGGGCTTTATATGTTACCAAACCCAAATATAACTTATTGGTGTTCCTGACCGGACAAAATTATGTATGTTTGATTCTGTCCTTACGTTATAATTATATCAGATGTTTGGCTGGTTGTCATCACCTTTTGGGGTGAAATGAATAAAAGCGCGCCCGCTTTCTTTCGGAAAATTGAAATGCTCCCCTTTTGTTAGACAAAGTGGTATAATAAAAATATACCAATAATGAAACTAATGAAAGGGGGCATTTTTATGCCAAAAGGTCAACCAAATAAAAAGTATACTCCGGAGTTCAAAATTATGGTAGTGGAAACAATGCACAAAGAGGGGTTAAGTTATAGAGAAACGGATCGAAGATTTGAATTACCTGCAAACAGAACTGCAAATTGGGAACACATCTATCTTGAAGAAGGTAAAGAAGGCTTCTATATAGAACGTAGAGGACGCAAATCCACCGGCAGACCTCCCAAGCTGGAGAAAAAGGTTGAGGAAGACCTAATAGCAGAAGTACAGCGTCTTCGAGCAGAAAATGCATACTTAAAAAATTGAATGCCTTGGTTGCCGAGAGGGTACGGCAAGAGAAAAATCACAAGTGATATGGGAACTGAGGCACGAATTCAAAATATGGCTGCTCATTGATATTGCCAAGATCCCCCGCAGCACATATTACTATTACAGCAAACAATTTGATTCTCCCAAGCCTGACAAATACGCTGATGCCAAGGCTGAAATTCGACGTATTTACGATGAAAGTAAAGGGCGTTACGGTTATAGGAGAATAACAAAAGAATTGAAGAAAAAGTTTGTTATCAATCATAAAACAGTACAGAGATTAATGCGTAAAATGGGAATCTTTTGCCGTGTGCGCATGCATAAGTATAGCTCATACAAAGGAGATGTCGGCAAAATCGCACCAAATCTTCTTGAACGTGATTTCAAAGCAGATAAGCCAAATCAGAAGTGGGTTACTGACGTTACAGAGTTTGCGTTGTTTGGAATAAAGCTGTATCTGTCACCGATCATTGATTTGTATAATGGCGAAGTTGTTTCATACAATCTGAGCCGTCCCCCGAATCTTGCACAAACAACAGATATGCTTGAAAAAGCATTTGCAAAAATCCCTGATAACACTAATATTATCCTGCATTCGGATCAGGGCTGGCAGTATCAGCATAAGCATTATCAGAAAATGCTCGTGAATAAGGGAATCAGACAAAGTATGTCTCGAAAGGGTAATTGTCTTGATAACGCTTGTGCCGAAAACTTTTTCAGCTTATTAAAAACAGAATTGCTATATCTGCAGGAATTTACGTCAGTTGAGCATTTTATCTCGGAGCTTACGATTTCCATGAAAGCCGCCG
>CALBGD010000232.1 GCA_937893735.1 uncultured Clostridia bacterium
CGCGGCAATGTCCTTTGTTTCCATGAGCTTGAACAATGCTGCGCGTATCGCTTTCTTCGTCCGTATAACTCTCTTGTCCGTATTGTTTCTGGTGGTCACTGCCATGTCGGTTCTCCCTTTCTGCACGATTTGAGCTTTATTCACACTTGTTTATTATACCATAAATCAGCCCTGTTGTCAACACTTAACCATACAGTCGTCTATTATTTCTGCTATTCCAAAATCTGATATCTGTTGAAGCTTTTTTATATGCCTGTGGCAATATTGAAATATTCCCCCGAGTACTTGCAAAATTCCCCCAAAATAAAAATATCCCACTTGACAAATTGTGCAGAGTGTATTAAAATTATAGTTGTATAAACGTTTTCATTGACGTTTTAACTATGGAACTTAAAAGGAGAAATCATCATGGCTTACATTTTAGGCGTAGATATCGGCACCTCCGGCACCAAGACTGTCCTTTTCTCTGAGGACGGCGCTCCGGTCGCTTCCGCTACCTACGAATACCCGCTGTACACCCCCCAGAACGGCTATGCGGAGCAGGATCCGCTCGACTGGTGGAACGCCTCCGTCAACGGAATCAAGGACGTTATCGCCGAGAGCAGAGTCAGCCCCGAGGACATCAAGGGCATCGGTCTTTCCGGTCAGATGCACGGACTTGTCATGCTGGACGCTGAGAATCAGCCTATACGCAAGTCAATAATCTGGTGCGACCAGCGTACCGCCAAGGAGGTTGTCGAAATCACCGACAAGGTAGGCGCTGACAGACTTATCGACATCACCGCAAACCCCGCGATCACCGGCTTTACCGCCGCAAAGATCATGTGGGTCAAGAACAACGAGCCGCAGAACTACGAAAAGTGTAGGCACATTCTTCTACCGAAGGATTACATACGCTTCATGCTCACCGGTGAATTCGCTACCGAGGTTTCCGACGCCAGCGGAATGCAGCTCCTCGATATCCCGAACCGCTGCTGGTCCGACGAGGTGCTTAACAAGCTCGGAATCGACAAAGCGCTTCTCGCCAAGGTTCACGAGTCCCCGGAGATAACTGGTACTGTTACCGCAAAGGCTGCCGAGCTCACTGGGCTTAAGGCCGGCACGCCCGTTGTCGGAGGCGCTGGCGACAATGCCGCTGCTGCTGTCGGCACTGGCGTTGTCGAGGACGGTAAGGCGTTCACCACCATCGGTTCCTCCGGCGTTGTATTTGCTCACACATCCGATATCTCCATCGACAAACAGGGCAGAGTCCACACATTCTGCTGCGCTGTCCCCGGCTGCTGGCACGTTATGGGCGTAACCCAGTCCGCGGGTCTGTCCCTCAAGTGGTTCAGGGACAATTTCGCATGGGCTGAAATGGAGACCGCGCTCTCCATGGGCGTTGACCCCTATTACCTGATGGACAAGGAAGCAGGCAGTGTTCCGATAGGCGCTAATAGACTTCTCTATATGCCCTATCTCAACGGCGAGAGAACCCCGCACCTCGACCCGAATGCACGCGGCGTATTCTTCGGTCTGTCCACAATGCACAAGAAGAAGGAAATGCTCCGCGCCGTAATGGAGGGCGTATCCTACTCCCTGCGCGACTGCGTTGAGGTAATGCGCGAAATGAACATCAATGTAAGCGACATGATGGCTTGCGGCGGCGGCGGAACTTCCCCGCTGTGGCGCCAGATGCTGGCTGACCTCTACGGCTGCCCTGTCAAGACCACCCTCAACAAGGAGGGTCCCGCGCTCGGCGTTGCGCTGCTCGCCGCTGTCGGAGCGGGTCTCTACAAGGACGTTCCCGAGGCCTGCCGTGCTGTCATCAAGCCGGAAAAGATCCAGGAGCCTATCGCGGACAACACCGCAGAATACGACAAGGTTTACGCGATGTACAGAAAGCTCTACCCTGCTATGAAGCAGTGCTTCGCTGAACTCGCCGAGCTCTGACGCCGTGAATACACAGCCGCTCCGGATCCCAGAGCGGCTGTTTTTTATACGGAAGTCCTGCAATGTACTTGAAATTCATGTAAAAATGTGTTATAATCAGAATATATATATTTTAACTGTTCTTATCTTTTTGGCATATATTATTCGGTAAACTCCCGATGACGGGAACCAATCTCAACATACTAAGGAGATAACTGCATTGATTTACGGAAAACACATAGCAGCACTTTGTATCCCGAAGATACATGATGATACAAATCACAAGCTGATAGAATCCCTTGGGCGCTCGCTCTACCGGTACGGAATAAAGCTGCTGGTCTACGCAACTCCGTCGGAGCTTTACTGGCACACGCTTGATGAATCCGGAGAAAAAGCGGTTTTCGAGCTGATAAACTACGACATTACAGACGCAGTGATAATCCACACCGAAGGAATAAAAGACAGAGAAACCGTAGATTCTATCATCAGCAGTGCGCAGGCGCACTCCGTGCCGGTAATAACTATCGGTGAACAGCGCCCCGGGTGCTTCGGCGTGAGCTTCAACTACAAGGCGGGATTTGAGAAGATCGTACGCCATGTTCTTCAGGATCACAAAATATCCAACTTCCATTTCATCGCCGGACAGAAAGGAAATCATTTCTCCGACGAGCGTCAGGAGATAGTCCAGAAGGTCGCGCAGGAGCTTGATATTCCATTCGGCGACGAAGATGTAAGCTACGGTGAATTCTGGAGCC
>CALBGD010000233.1 GCA_937893735.1 uncultured Clostridia bacterium
GGCTCCATGCGCGTACACCATGCTTGACGGGAAGCGCCTTAAAGTCTACCGCGCGAAGCTCTCCGCGAAGAATTACAGCGGACAGCCCGGCGAGATAGTCGACCCGGATTCCTTTGCAGTGATGTGCGGAGACGGCGCGCTGGAATTCACCGAGATTCAGGCGGAGGGCGGCAAGCGCATGGACGTACAGGCTTATCTGCGCGGCAAAAAGCCCGCAAAGGGAACTATCCTCGGGTAATTCCCGCAGGGCGGCGCATAATATAACCGTAAATGAACAGGACCCTTGGACAGGAGGCAGTTTATGGTACAGATGTTGATTTCAGCAGCGGCTCACAGAGCCAATTTCCTCAGTGTGAACTATACGACAGCGTATTTTCTGTGCATAGCAGCGTTTATTTTCGCGCTGATTTGCTCGGCAAACGTGAAGTCCACGTTCAATAAATACAATCGAGTAGGCAGCAGACGCGGCATTAACGCCGCAGAGGTCGCAAGGCGGATACTCGACAGAAACGGACTTTATAACGTGCAGGTGGTACGCATAAGCGGAAACCTCACGGATAATTTCAACCCGAAAACGAATATAGTTTCGCTGTCCGAAAGCGTTTACGACAGCACCTCGCTGGCGGCGATAGGCGTTGCGGCTCACGAGTGCGGGCACGCGGTACAGCACGCGCAGGGATACGTTCCGATAAAGGTGCGCTCTGCGGTTTTCCCGCTGGCGCAGATAGGCTCCTCAATGTATTTCATAGTGTTCATTCTGGGGCTGATTTTCAGCTTTGAGCCGCTTGTTGACGCAGGAATAATCCTGTTTCTGTTCGTTGTGGTGTTCCAGCTTGTTACGCTCCCGGTGGAGTTCAACGCGAGCCGCCGCGCAATGCAGACGATAAGCAGCGAGGGGATCCTTGAGCAGGACGAGCTCTACGGCGCAAGGAGGACCCTTACCGCCGCAGCCATGACTTACGTTGCGAGCCTTGCGGTTTCCTTTACGCAGCTTCTCAGGCTGCTTGCCGCGCGCAACAGACGATAAAGAATTAAGGAGGACCGGCTGATGGCAGAACCACGGCTCACAGTCGTAAAAATGCTGATGAAGATGGATAGCAGCGAGTCTTATTCCAACCTCCTGCTTGACCATGTATTCAATGAATCCGATCTCAGCGACCGTGACAAGGCGTTTGCGGCGGCGCTGTTCTATGGAGTTCTGGAGCGCAGGCTCACGCTGGACTACGTTATCGAAAAGAACTCGAAGATATCGTTCGCAAAGCTCGACCCGGCGGCGGTGCAGATACTGCGCACCGGGCTGTATCAGCTGCTGTATATGCCCTCAGTTCCGGAGAGCGCGGCAGTCAACGAAAGCGTGAAAATGTGCAAGAAGCTGAAATGCTTCTCGGCGCAGGGCTTTGTTAACGGAATGCTCCGCAGCTTTATCCGTAACGGCAAGAAAATAAGCTACCTCGGAATGGCGCCGGAAAAGCGGCTGTCCGTGGAGTACTCCTGCCCGGAGTGGCTCACGGAGAAGCTTCTGAACGAATACGGCACGGATTTCGCGGTAAAGGCGCTGAAAGCCTCGGTGGGAAAGCCTCCGGTCTACGCCCGGGTGAACACCATAAAAACTACCACGGAAAAGCTCCTTGCGGAGCTTGCAAGGCACAAAATCAAGGCGGAGGCCTACCCCGGACTTGAAAACTGTATCCGTTTGGAGAAATCCGGCGACATTGAGAAATGCGCGCCGTTCCGGCAGGGGCTTTTCCATGTTCAGGACATATCGTCGCAGCTCTGCTGCCTGACGCTCCGTCCGGTGGTGAACGAAACCGTTCTGGACGTCTGCGCCGCCCCGGGAGGAAAGAGCTTCACACTTGCGGAGCTCATGGGGAACAACGGCAGACTGTACAGCATGGATATACATGATATGCGCGTCGGGCTTATCGAGGACGGCGCGGCAAGGCTGGGGATAAAGATACTCACCGCTATGCAGAACGACGCTTCCGTGTTCAATGCGGAGCTCCCGCAGGCGGACAGGGTGCTGTGCGATGTTCCGTGCTCCGGACTGGGGGTTATCCGCAGGAAGCCGGAGATAAAGTACAAATCCCCGGAGGAATTCGCGGGACTTCCCGACATACAGTATAAGATACTGGAGACCTCCGCACGGTACGTTAAGCCCGGCGGTACGCTGGTGTATTCCACCTGCACGCTTTCCCGGGCTGAAAACGATGATGTTGCCGGTAAATTCGCTGAGCAGCACCCGGAATTCTCGCCGATAGTGCAGCCGGTGCCGTTCGCAGCAGCGGCAGGCGAGCCGATGAGAACATACTGCCCGGACGAAAACGGCGGCGACGGATTCTTCACCGCTTCTTTCCGCAGAGTTAAATGACAGAAAGGCTGAACCGATTGAACGAGCTTGAAAAAATAGATATCCTTTCACTGACAAAGGAAGAACTGACCGCTGAAATTACCGCCATGGGCGAAAAGGCGTTCCGTGCAAAGCAGATTTACGAGTGGCTGCACATAAAGAAAGTCAGTGATTTTTCTCAGATGACCAATATTTCTGCACAATTCCGAGAGGAACTGGCAAGAAAATTTTGTATAAAACACCTAATTATCAAAAAAAGACTTGTATCAGCGCTGGATAATACGGTAAAATATCTTTATGGGCTGCCTGACGGCGAGGCAGTCGAGACGGTGCTTATGGAGTACAAGCACGGTAACAGCCTGTGTATTTCCACTCAGGTGGGCTGCCGTATGGGCTGCCGGTTCTGTGCAAGTACTATTGCAGGATTCGTGCGGCATCTGCTTCCGAGCGAAATGCTGCTCCAGGTCATCGAAACAGAGCGCGACAGCGGCAGGCACGTTGACAGTATCGTGCTTATGGGGATCGGCGAGCCGCTGGATAATTACGACAACGTTCTGAAATTCCTCACGCTTATGAACAGCGAGGGCGACGGCATGAGCCTGCGGCATATCTCGCTTTCCACCTGCGGCGTAGTCCCGCGGATATACGACCTCGCGGAACTCAAAACCGGGCTCACGCTCTCAATATCGCTCCACGCGGCGACTGACGAGCGGCGCAGCGAGATAATGCCGATAAACAGAAAATATCACCTTGACGAGCTGATGAAGGCATGCCGGTACTACTTCGACAAGACAGGCCGCCGTATCAGCTTCGAGTATTCGCTGATCGAGGGCGTGAACGACACGGAGCAGTCTGCGCAGGAGCTTATAAATCTCCTTGGCGGAATGCTTTGTCATGTGAATCTTATCCCGATAAACGAGATAAGGGAGCGCGATTTCCGCAAGAGCCGCTCTGTTGAGCGCTTCCAGAAGCGCCTGTGTGACGCGGGAATAAACGCCACGGTGCGCCGCACTCTCGGGGCGGACATAAACGCTGCCTGCGGACAGCTCCGCCGCGACGACGGAATGAACGAGCAGGGCAGCACCTCTGACAACACGACAGGCGGTGAGTTATGAAGATATACAGCAAGACTGACATAGGACTGAAGCGCGACCAGAATCAGGACTGCGTATGGAGCGAAATGCTCACCGACGGAGCCTGTGCCGCAGTCCTCTGCGATGGAATGGGCGGCGAGACCCACGGCGAGCTTGCCAGCAGCATGGCGGTGGAGATAATTTCCAAGCGTATCCGCGAGAACTTCTCGGAGCTGATGAGCCGCAATACCGTGCGCAATCTGCTTATTACGGCGGTGTCCGCGGCTAATTCCGCTGTATCGGACGAATCCGCGCGGAATTTCGGCGCAGTGATGGGAACCACCTGCGTTGCCGCGATAGTTTCCGGCGGCAGGGCGTACATCGTGAATGTGGGCGACAGCCGCTGCTATCACCTGTTTTCCTCGGAGGACAGCGACTGTATCCAGCAGGTAACACGCGACCACTCCCATGTGCAGGACCTTGTTGACCGCGGCGAGATAACCGCCGAGCAGGCACGCGTCCACCCTGACAGAAGCAAGATAACCCGCGCGATAGGCGCTGAAAGTCTTGTAACCCCTGATTATTACGAGATAGACCTTCGCGAGGGCGAAATGCTGCTGCTGTGCTCGGACGGGCTTTCATCTTATGTCGACGACATGGATATCCTTGATATCTGCTTTGAGAATCCTGCCGGGGATATATGCGGGGCGCTCATCGACCGTGCAAATGAAAGCGGAGGTCACGACAATATTTCCGTTGCGCTTGCTGTGGTGTGATAAACATTACAGTTTGATTACAATTTTTGTGTGGCGGTTGACATTCCGGGTGCAATATGGTATTATATTAAAGACATATAAAAGTATTCGGACTACTGTGCTCCCATACGGCACAGGCGTTATTTAACATATGGTATGGAGAAATGGCGGAGCATTTATGGACAG
>CALBGD010000234.1 GCA_937893735.1 uncultured Clostridia bacterium
CTCAAAACGCTTGGTGACATAGGAGTTTCCGAGAACGGAAACGGACTTTTCTATGCAGTCCACCATCTGAAGGCCGGCCGCATACAGGTTGGACATATTTCTTGCGAAACGTCCTGTGTAGATAGTGGAAATAAGCTTTCCGACCTTGGGTATCCTCAGTATCAGTTCGTCCCACTTCAGCTTTATAGCGGGAGTTCTCTTGCCGACGAATACGAGGAACACGATAACGCCGATTGCAATTAAATATATGTACCAGTAATTGATAAGCGAATCCGAGAACGCGATCATGCCCTTTGAAAGCGGCGTCATGTCCTCCGGATCCATCATGGAGGTGAACGTCGGAAGGATCATCGTGAACATCAGGATAACTACCGCCAGCGCAAGGACGAGCAGTATGATAGGATATACCATCGCGCTCTTTACCTTGTTGTTGGTCTTGTTCGCGTTTGCAAAGTGGTCTGATACTCTTACAAGTATCTGGTCAAGGGTACCGGAGGATTCACCCGCCGCCACCATGCTGACGAACAGGTCGGGGAATACGCCGGGCTTTGTTTCAAGCACCTCTGAGAAGGATTTACCTTTCTGTACCTCCTCGTAGATATCCAGCAGGACGCGCTTTGCCTTTTTGTTCTCCTGCTGCTCCTGAAGAATGTACAGCGCCCTTACGAGCGACAGACCTGCCGAGGTCATAGACGCCAGCTGTCGGCTGATGAATGATACCTCTTTCGTCTTGAACTTGTACTTGACGTCCACCGCGTCGTTCGCACCGAGGTCGCGGTAGCGGGTAACGTACAGGTTCCGTTCCTTCAGCTTTTGCTGAAGCTCCTGATAATCCTCTGCCATCTCCTGTCCGCGGACAGTTTTGCCGTTAACATCAGTGGCCTGATAAGAGAATTTTTTCACCGGATAACCTCCAATCCCCCGCGGTCTGCCGTCAGACCGCAAAAATAGTGTGGTCAGGGCATACACACCCAATGTTCCACTATAGCATTATAAATTATACCATATTTTTGCGGGTATTTCAAGCATTCACAGCGCCGTTTTTCGGATTTTCACGCCATTTGAGCAATTTTGACGTGTAGAATTTGGCGAATCCTTTATGTGCACTTTGACTAAATCATGGCATAATATTGAAAAATATTCGCACTTATGACGACTGTATGTGAAATTCATGTGAAAAATAACCGGCTGACAAATTCACTTCCGGATACTATTATAATAATACAATGATATCTGACCCAGAAACGGAGCAGTTCCAGCCTGCCCGCCGAAAAAGCAAAAAATCGCCCGTTTTGCTATTGACAAAGGAGAAAGTTTCTGGTATAATGGAGAATGTTAAGGCTCACAAAGCCTTTAACCCCTTTCTCGTGCAATTCCGCACGGGATATATATCCATAAGGAGGTGCTATATAAATGGCAAAGTTATCTGAGAAGTATGAGGCGATCATCGTTTTCTCCCTGAAGAAGACCGAGGACGAGATCAAGGCGCTTACAGCAAAGTTCGCTGACCTCATTCAGGCAAACGGCACACTCACCAACACTGATGAGTGGGGCAAGAGAAAGCTCGCTTACGAGATCAACTACGAGGGCGAGGGCTACTATGTACTCTACAACTTCGAGTCCAAGCCCGATTTCCCCATGGAGCTTGAGCGTATCATCAACATCACTGACGGCGTTCTTCGTTCCATCGTTGTCCGCGCACAGGGTCAGCAGTAATTCCCGGTAAGCAGGCTGTGACACAACAGGAGGTGCCTATATGTATAACAAGGTCATTCTCATGGGCAGAATCACACACGATCTCGAAATGAGAACTACTCCCACAGGCGCAAACGTCTGCACATTCAGCATTGCTGTTGACAGACGTTTCCAGCAGAAAGGCGAGGAGAGGAAGTCAGACTTCTTCAATATCGTAGCATGGCGCCAGCAGGCTGATTTTGTATGCCGTTATTTCGGAAAGGGCAGAATGATACTCGTTGAAGGCGAGCTTCAGACGCGTTCCTATGACGACAAGAACGGAAACAAGGTCAGAGTAACTGAAATTGTCGCAGACCGGCTTTGTTTTACCGGCGAAAAATCGCAGGGCGGCGCATACAGTGAATATGCCGCTTCTGCTTCGTCCAGCGCGCCCGCGCCCACATCTGCACCCGCAGCCCCTGCTCCGCAGGCAAGCGCACCCGCAGGTGATTTCAGCCCGGCGGCGACTGACGACGACTACCCGTTCTAAAATCCGTTTTACCTGAATAACAAAGGAGGTTCAGTACCATGGCTGAAAAGTTTGATAGACCGGCTCACGCAGTTAAGCGCCCCAGAAAAAAGGTTTGCCAGTTCTGCGTTGATCGTTCTGAATTCATCGATTACAAGGACGTAGCTAAGCTCAAGAAGTGCATGACAGAGCGTTCCAAGATCCTGCCCCGTCGTGTAACAGGCTGCTGCGCATACCATCAGAGAGAGCTGACAACAGCTGTCAAGAGAGCAAGACAGATCGCTCTCATTCCCTATTCCGCTGACTAATTCTGCGGTAACAGACAACATCTTTTTTTCAGTAACACAAATTTTCCCTCGGATTTCCGGGGGAATTTTGTTTTTATGCAACCTTTTTCTAAATCGTTCGGTTTTATTAGTAATAGAGCTTAACGCTCAGCAGAAAAAGGAGGTAATTCTATGAAAACAAGGTACATCACAGCAATTATGGCGGCAGTCATTGCGGCTTCCGCGCTGACAACCGCCGCAGGAGCCGCAGACATCACGACTGCAAGGCTCGGAAGCACAGTACAGACCACGGAGGAATACGGCACCCGCTACACCGAGATACGCAAAAGCCGTACTGTAAAGAACACGCTGGTCGTCCCGCGCGGCGAGACGCTGTATATCCCCGCAGGAGTCCGGCTGGCGCTGAACGGCGGTATGAAGCTGGAGGGCAGCGTCTATATTGAAAACGGCGGAAAGCTCGTGGTAAATAACGGAGGGGCTCTGGATATCACGGGTTCGCTGATATGCGACGGAACATTTGTCGCGGACTACTTCTCAACGCTGAACATCGCCGACGCCGGGCGCGTTTACGGCTCTAAAACCAGCACCGTGAAGATACGCACGAATAAAGTCAGCCTTGCTGACACCTGCACGACAGTCTGCCTCGGAACATTCACCGGATATAATTCCCGGCGGTTCTGCCCGAATGCCGTGACCGCCCTTAATATGTCGATGGATTTCAATGACGCTCTGCAAAAATCCACTCAGGTCTCTGCGTCTGAGGCGCTGATGGCGGCGGAAATGGGCTATTACCTGCTGGACGAAGTTCCCGCCGGCAGCCGTGACAACCTGCTGACGATATTCTTCGACAACGGAAGCGCCGTTACAATGGGTTATTTCGCCAACAGCCACGCTTCCGGGCTGACAAGCATATGCGGCGTTGACGTCTGGACCGCCAGAAACGTCACCGGAACCGGCGCAGGAGAGGAATATGTTCCCGAAACGCTGGAACAGTCCATCGTCAGCAGCGACGTCATAGTCCGCGCGAAGTGCGATTCTGTCAGCTTTGACGGCGAAATTGTCACCTGCCGGTTCACTCCGCTGGAAACCCTCAGTGGTGAACAGCTTTCCGGAGAATTCTCCGTGCTGTATGACAGCGATTGGAGCGATGAGTTCACGAAATACTACAACGAAAACTGCGAGTATATTCTCCCGCTGAAAAAGATCCAGAGAAATGACAGTGAGTATTATTTCCGCCGTGGAAACTCCGTCATTGAAGTAACGGACGGAGAGATATCCTCAGCTGAGGTAAATGGCGAAAAGCAGGAGTTTACCTTCGAAAAACTACGGACTAAGATAAAATACCTCGCATTTCTGCGCGATTCTGAGTAATTTTCCCCGAATAGTTGACAGCGCGTATAAAATGGGGTATAATAATCATCAGGAGTGTGATAAAAATGGCAAATACAGTCAGGCAGGTAATCAACCCTGATGAAAAAGAAACGATATGCCGCGAGCTTCTTACCGCCCTGCCAGAGTGGAAGGGCTGCGCCGGAGGCATTGAAGAGTACGCCGCCAAATGCCGCATGATGCCGCTCTGGGCGGATATAGACGAGGACGAAAAGATATCCCTGCGCGGATTTCTTGCGCTTAAAGAGACCAGCCCCTGCGCCGCCGAGATATACGTCATGGGTATCCGCGGAGAGTTTGAGCGCCGAAAGGTCGGCAAGGGACTTCTCACCGCCATGCTGAACTACGCAAGGCGGCAGGGCTACGAATATCTTCAGGTCAAGACCGTAAAGCCCGGAGTTTCCCCGGAATACGACTCGATAAACGTGTTCTACCAGAGCCTCGGCTTCCGCGCACTGGAGGTGCTGCCGCTGTGGGGCGAGGAGCTTCCCTGCCAGATCTATATACGGAACGTAAACTTTTAACTTTTTAACCTCGTTCACGGTTGAAAATCCGGGAATGAGGTTAATTTTTGTTTTCAGGCGATACTGAGTGTATTTTCCGGCGAATTCCGACAATATGTTATGATAACGTATTGTAATGGGACCGCGCAAGATTACGTTCTGTTGCGGATATTCGGGCAACTTTCGGTATAATTGTTTCTTATTTAACGCTATTCGGTAAAAATCGCAAAATTATTTACCCATTGTTGAATTCTACGTTGAAAGTGTGGAAAACATAGCGCTTTCGCCTGCTTCGGTTGAATAGTTTTTCAACTTTTAAACACGTTCATGTTGAAAACACGCAAAACATAATTATTCTCCCTCCGGAAGTGTGCAGAACTGTCATAAAATCTCCCCGGAAAAGCGGCGAACCAAGCCGCATTTTCCAGAGGATATTTTCCGGCGGGAGTTTTTTTTTGCGCCTGAATATCACCCCGGAGTTTATTACGACATCATTATTACTATACGTGTATTCAAGGGAGTGATAATACAGCCACCATATCACCGAGAATATAGAATATACCGCCGCCGAAACGACCCGCCACGGCAGGATAAACACAGCAAGCCCGGCGGCCTCCGCAAGCCAGAATATTACCCAGCGTTTTTTCATAGACCTTTCACTCTTTTCATTTATATTTCAGGGGCGGTGTATAATAGGGTACGCCGGGTGAATTATTTTTATGCAGTACGACGATTTTATCTGTGCAGTATTGACGAAATTCCTTAACAGTGTTAAAATATAACCACAGTCAATAAATAACGAACAGCAAGGCGGTGATTTGATGAAGGGTTTTGCCGAAATACTCTGGGAGCGAAGCGATTTCATCGGAAACCAGTTCCCGCAGGAGGTCTGCGGAAAGATACTTCGGAGCATGGAAATACTGAGCTCCATAAGCCCGGCTGGAGTACTTACCGAGATAACTCCGTCGGAATTTTCCGTGCTTTGCCGCTCCGCAGACCACCCCAAGCGCCACGGGAGCGCGGCAACCGTCGCGGATATCGCGGCACAGGTGAACGTATCAGTGCCGGCGGTGTCAAGGACGCTCCGCACGCTCCAGCAGAAGCAGCTCATAGAGCGAAGCGTTGACGAAGCAGACCGCCGCAATGTCCGCGTAACGCTGACAGAGGCAGGACAGAATATACTTGAGGAAAATATGCGGCGGGTCGTCGCAAAGCTGAACAGTATACTGTCCGCGTTCTCACAGGAAGAAATGCGCACGATAGCAGAGCTTTACAGCAAATTCGCGAATGCGATGGCTGAAAGGCTAGGTAACGCTGAATAAAGCGAAGCATTACAAAGTCAGATGCGTGAGTTCACTCGTCTGAACGGGTCGATTTTGTTTTATTCAGCGTTTCCCCGGGATACGCTGAATATAGCGAAGCGTTACAAAATCAGACGCGTGAGTGCGCTCGTTTGAACGGGTCGATTTTGTTTTATTCAGCGTTTCCCTAGGATAACAGCCGAAAGGAGAATATATGCTAGAAATAAGGAATATAGTCAAGGACTATGAGACCGGTAGTGAAACAGTCCACGCGCTGAAAGGCGTTTCCATTGCATTCAGGGAGAGCGAGCTAGTTTCCATTCTGGGACAGTCCGGCTGCGGAAAGACCACGCTGCTGAACATCATCGGCGGACTTGACCAGTACACCAGCGGAGACCTGATAATCAACGGGCAGTCCACAAAGAAGTACAAGTCCTCCGACTGGGATACCTACCGCAACCACTCGGTAGGATTCATTTTCCAGAGCTACAACCTGATACCGCACCAGAGCGTGCTTTCAAACGTTGAGCTGGCGCTCACCCTCTCCGGAGTTTCCAAGGCGGAGCGCAGACAGCGCGCCAAGGAAGCCCTCGAAAAGGTAGGTCTGGGGAATCAGCTCAACAAGCGCCCGAACCAGATGTCCGGCGGCCAGATGCAGAGAGTTGCCATCGCGCGCGCCCTCGTAAACGACCCCGATATACTCCTCGCGGACGAGCCGACAGGCGCCCTCGACAGCGAGACCAGCATTCAGATAATGGAGCTCATCAAGGAGATAGCCCGCGACCGTCTGGTAATAATGGTAACGCACAACCCGGAGCTCGCCGAAAAGTACTCCACCCGTATCGTCAAGCTGCTTGACGGAAAGATCGTCGGCGACAGCGACCCGCTCGACCCCGCCGCACAGCCGGAATCCGCTCCCGAAGTGCGCCAGACGAACGTTTCCAAGGGAAAGAAAACCTCCATGTCGTTCCTGACGGCGCTTTCCCTGTCGAAAAACAACCTCATGACGAAAAAGGGCAGGACGTTCCTCACCTCCTTTGCAGGAAGCATAGGAATCATCGGAATCGCGCTTATCCTCTCGCTTTCAAACGGCGTGCAGGAATACATCAACAGCGTGGAGCGCTCAACGCTGGCATCATTCCCGGTGTCGATACAGCACGAGACCGTAGACTACACCAGTCTCATGACCTCCATGATGAACGTGCGGGATAACGCTGACGAGGAGCGCGACCCCGACCGCATTTACACCAACGACATCTCCACCGAGATGACAAAAACCATGCTTTCCGAGGTGCAGACCAACAACCTGAAGGAATTCAAGGAGTACCTTGAAAGCAATCCCGAGGACATTCAGGAGCACATCAGCGAGGTCGCATACAGCTACGACCCGAACCTCTACATCTACGGACACGACCTTAACGACAATCTGATCCAGGTGAACCCCTCCACGGTCATGACCGCGATGATGGGCGAATCCATGGCGGCGAGCGTCAGCCAGATGACCTCCACCTATTCCTCCCTGATGGGCAGCAGCTCCATGAGCTCCTATGACGCATGGGAGGAGCTTCTCAGCACAGATATGCTGAAATCTGAATACGAGGTGCTGGCGGGCAGGCTCCCCGAAAGCTGGAACGAGGTAGTTCTGCTTGTTTCCGACCGTAACGAGCTTTCTGATATCACGCTGTACACTCTGGGACTGCGCGACCAGTCCGAGCTTGAGGGCATGATGGCGGCTGTAATGGCGGGCGAGAGCTTCGACATAGACACCGGCGACCAGTCTTTCAGCTATGACGAGCTGATGGGAATGCAGTTCAGCCTGCTGACCGCCCCGGATTTCTACCAGAAGAACGACGACGGCACATGGACTGATATGCGCGATGATGAGGCATACATGGAGAACGCCGTTTCAGAGGCTCCGCAGCTCAAGGTAGTCGGAATACTGAAACCCGACGCGGATTCCCTGATATCCACGACACGCTCCG
>CALBGD010000235.1 GCA_937893735.1 uncultured Clostridia bacterium
GTTACGGGGATAAGACCGTCCTGAAGATCCTTCGGGTGGGCGAATGTCCATGAATCCGGCTCGACAACGCCGGCACAGAGCAGAAGTGCTCCGCAGGCAAGTCCGTCAAAATCCGAACGTGTAATTAATCTCATGTCTGCACCTCTCTGAATAAGTTAAATGCTGATGACCAAATAATTATTTAGCCATCGTCTGAAACCATTATAGCAAATTCCTTTGTAAAAATCAACAGGTTTTTATATATTTTTAATAAAATTTTGTAAATTCCCCTATAAGTTTGAGAACTCTCACCTTTCCGGGGAATCGGAACGGCCTGAGAGCGTCCAGCAATTTTTCGAGCTGGGAATCTACGAATGCCGTTTCTTCTTCGCTTATCTCATGCCCGCCAAATTCCATTTCGGCAAATATATCGGCGCATTCCGAAAGCTGCGTGCCGAATGTCTCGTCGGCGCGGCGGAAATAATCCACAGGAAGTTCGCCGCTGGCCGGTTTTATATTCTTATAATCAAGCAGTGCAAGGATAAGGCGGTAGACCGTCCGGGAAGCCCCGCTCCCCCCTGTACGAAGATCCTCAAGGGTACGTCGTGCTGATTTTTTCAGTGCGCTTAGCCGGACAAGGATACCAACAAGCGCAAGGATCACAACCATTACCGCCAATACCGCGGGAATCAGCGGTCTCAGCATATCCCACAAAGCCGGCGGAGCAATGACCTCAGCACTGCCATCGTCAGTGGATTCTGCGGACCCAGCCGCCTGCTGTGAAGGTTCAACTGTTATGAGATCAGAGGAATCAATGGTCTCAGAGGTAAGCTCGGCAGTATCGGAGGGTATCTCGGAAGCGCTGTCCGCTATTGACTCAGGAACAGTCACTGTGCTTCTGTCCGGATACGCAGAGGAGCTGGTGGGGTCGAAAGTTGCCCAGCCGTACTGACCAAGATACACCTCTACCCAAGCATGAAGGTTCTTTTCGCGCAGAAGCACTGAATTTCTGCCGTCCTCGCCCTCAACATAGAAGCCTGTGCAGTATCTTGCAGGTATTCCGCGCTCGCGGAGTATAAGGGTCATCGCGCTGGCGTAAAGCGAGCAGTGACCGCGCTTCGTGTCGTTCAGAAACTGCATGACCGGATTGCGGCTGTTGTTGCTGCCGTCTAAGGAATAAGTGTAGTGAGTTCGCAGGTAATCAGCCACTGCGCCAGCTGTATTGTAACGGTACAGCGCCTCGGAAATGTTTCCGACGGTGTATTCGGCTTTTATGCCGTCGAGTACATATTTAATAGTACGCTCAGTGTATTCCTCAATATCAGTTGAGAACTCGTCCGGTATTCCCGTGTAAGTCTGTTCGACATACGATTCATATTTGCTCAGCACATCATTTCCGGACATTTCCGGCACAACTGAGCTGTATATGTCGTTAGGTGTGCACATCACGGAATCGAACGCATAGTCAAGCTGCTCAACAGCCTCCGGACTGCCTGTGTATCTTTCGTTGCTGGTGTATGAGGGAACAAGCGCAGTGCATTGAACGGAGTTCACGACGCTTCCCGCCTCGTTCTTGACCCTTACTGCATAGTCGGAATACACGTCGAAATTATCGTTGTTATAGAATGAATATTCCGCAGTGTAGGGCGGCAGGAACACAACATTCGTGCTGCACAGATATTCGATATTCACATCTGACGAGGTTATGATCGGCTCATTTTGGGTCACAGATTCGGTTGTTGCAGAAAGAAGCGCAGATATGACCCTTCCTTCGCAGGGACGGTATGTCTCTTTCAGACCGCTGTCGCGCCACAGAGATGGTTCGCTGCTGACTGCGGTAGTCCACGACGAGCCTGTGAAGTCGATACCGATGTCTCCGCGGAGATAAACAGGGCGGTTTCCGGTATAAGTCACGCGGATTATCTCGCGCTCTCCCCTTCCGGGTGAAATTATATTCAGGGTATCCTTTTCCTCCGCACCGTTCTGCGTAAAATACTCGGAGGCTGTCCCCTCCTCAAACGGAGACTGGACAACACTGTTGTCCGTACCAAAGCTTGTTATGAATTCATAGACTGAGGTGTAGTCAATACTTCTGCCTTCTGGTATTATCAGCGCTCCGATGGTTATGCTGATGGCAGTAAGTGCTGCGCAGTACATTCCGGTGCTGAAATATTTACAGCGGTAGTTGCACTGCATTTCAATGCGCTTGATGAACGGGGCTCCGGAAATACGCTTTATAAAAGTGCGCTCCTCGTGCTTTATACGCCTGCGGTAGTCCGATGAGCTGCTGTGTTTCACGGCGAGCCCGCCGGAGTAATTTTTCTTTATTGCGAATATACCCGCAAGAGCCGCCAGCGCAGGAATCAGCCAGAATGAAAATTCCAGCTGTTCTGAGATCAGGACAGGCACGCAGAGTGCAATGAACAAAAGAGCCGCCGGAACAGGAACAAGCCTGCCGGAAAAGCAGGCTGAAATTATCAGGCTGTAAAGCAGGCACATCAGTACAGTTCCTAGAACTACTCCTTCGACATAGGCAGGGTTTGATGCGTCCAGCACCTCACCGCGGTGAAAAAGAAATCTGCGTGGGTAAAGAAATCTGCCCTCCACAAGAAGCATACACGCGTCTGCAAAGTAGGTCAGCCTTTCTTCAAGCGCCTCCAAATCGTACCATATAATGACGATTGAAAGCAGAATTATACCTGGTATCGCGAACCGCTTTTTAACGAATACGAACAGCGCCGAAAAACCAATGCAGCTCCCGGCGCAGACAGCTCCCATGACCGGAAGGCTTACCGGGAATTTGTACTCGGTCAGTATAAACAGTATTGAGCAGGCGCAGAAAGCCGCCGCAAGCAGAATTCTTTTTATGATAAGGAGCGGGGTGTTCGGTCTGGAACAGTAGTACCTGTCGTAAACCAGCACTCCGTCCGAAATAATTTCTTTTGTCATCAGGTTTCCTTTTTAGAAAGATAGATCAGGTGAAAATGTGTATTCCGTGTTTTTTCAGGGAGTCGTTCACATAGGCATAGTGCATATTCTCCCACTGCGGATAGCCCTTGAAGTCCTCAAGCTGTGCCCCGGCGCATATCGCAGCGGCTCCGGTAAAATGAGCGCACACTGAGCCATTCCATATATAGGATATTCCGTGGTGTTTTTTTCTGAGCTCAGCGATGTCCTCCTGCCGGACAGAACGCGGGCATATCACACGTATTATCGAAAAATTATCAGTCACCGGAGCCTTTACTGCGGCTCCGTCAATGCTCTGTTTTATAGCGTCTCCAATCCGGCTTTCAAGTCCGAAGTACTCGCACATCTCGGCGGTATCCATCGAGAGCTCCTTTTCAAAGCACTGGCGCAGTATCTTTGTTACCGCGCGGGCGAGCGCCTTTTCGTCGTCCTCCGGCAGGGCGAGTATCCCGGATTCGCGGAAATACTGCTCCAGTTTCTCTTTAGGAACGCTCTCTGACAGCTCGTCGAGTTTTGCGCGAACCTTCTCATCAAGCCGGAACATCTCACCAACGCAGGAACTGCCTCCGCACTCGGCGTCAATACTGTCGATGATGCCTCCGCGGTTGACGGATATCTGCTCAAATGGGTCCATTGCCTTTTGAAGCACATTCGTGTAATAATCGTTGAGTAGTCCATGAAGCCGGTCGAAAAAAGCAATCATAGGCTTCGCCGTTCCGACTGCCGCGCTTGCTTCCGCGTAGCCGTTAAGCTCAAACAGATACTGTTCCACTGCCTTATTAACAAATATAGCGGATTTAACTTTCTTCATGGCGTTGCGTTCCAGAATACGGGTGCGCTCCACCTGCTCCTTCATGTCCTCTAAGTCGGCTTTCAGCTTTGCTGAGGCAACGCGTATCTCGGCAAAGCATTTTTTTAGTATCTCCTGAGCATAGAAAGGACCCTTGGCGAAATCTGTCTTTGCATTTTCGCAGTCGCCTATAATGCTGTCCGCTATTGATTTTGCGCACTCCGGCGCGCCGTTTATTACTGCGGATTTGAGGGCGCTCAGCCATGTTTCCACTGCGCTGAGGGCTTCCTCGCCGTTTCCCTTTATTGACTTTGCAGAAAACGCCGGGTTCATGCGTTCATCAAAATCAAGCTTCGGAACGCTCCCGCTCTTGGAGGCAACGTATTCCGCGTTCGGAGTAACCAGAGCCTTGTATCTGCTGAGCTGTTCCAGCCCGACATTGTTTGCATTCAGCGTGTGATTCAGCCGCGTGAACAGCTTTATTCCAAGGTACGCCATTATCTTTCCGAGCGGTATCTCCTCGCCCTTCATTCCAAATGCAAGATAGCGGAATTCGTGGGATTCGTCTGCTTTCAGCATATTATAGGACATAATGCGCTCTGCGTCATCGTCCTTGCTGAAGAGGACCTCCATGCGGCTGAGTATTTTCTCGGCTGTTGTGTTCATGGTGAGCTCGTAGCTCTCATCAGCCGGAATAAGGAAGCACGCATTGAACGGCGGCTTATCCGTATCAACCTCGAACGAGGCGGAATACTTCTGCCGGAAATGCCTGTGATGGAGCTGAAATTTATCCAATTCGCTCTTGGTAACGATCGTATTTGCCGAGTAGCCGCCTATATCCCTGCCGTCAGCCTCTATAAGCGCCGCAGTGTCAGCAGCGAAAAGGTAGCTGTTTATTCTTACCGGATATGGGACATCAGCAAAGAGCCTTCCCATAATATACGCGATATCGATAAACATTCCTCCGAAGAAGGTATCCCCAAGATTGCCGGTGATGATTATATCCAGAGGCTTGTCACCTCCGCCAAAATCGGCAAGGAACTGTCCGGAAAGCTTTATCAGAGATTTCAGGTTGTGAAACAGCGCAACTCTGCCGCACTGGCGCTTGGTAAGCCCGTAGGTCGGCGTTGCAGGAGAATAGTTTTTTAGTCCCTGATCGAACCAGTCCAGAGCCTCCTGCGGAAGCTTTGCAGGATTATTCAGGTATTTGTATATTGCTTCCTCCGGAACTATCGGGATAACATCGCCGTCTGCGGGGACGCTCCCCTCGTAAGAAGTCGATTCAAGCTGTTTCTGCTCGCCTATGCACAGGAAACGCACCTTTTTAGGGTCACGTCCGAAGCGTTTTTCAGTGATGTGCATACAGTGAAGCGCGCAGTCTGTTCCGTGTTTGCCTATTCCAATTATCAGCAGCCTGTTCATTCCAAAAGGGCTTTTCTGTCCTTCATACAGCTTCTGAATACGTTCCGGCTTCAGCCATTCCGTTTTCTGTCCGATCTCCACGAAAAACACCCCTTACTTAACGTAAAAATCTCTGTATATTTCGAATCTTCTGTCTTTTTTAACCGGAAATCCGTTTTGAATTTTCCAGCACTCTTCCCTGCTTATTTCAGCGTATATCAACTGTTCTCTGTATGGCTCAGAAGCCGCGGCTAACTCCCCGGCCGGGGAATATACCGCACTGTCGCCGGAATAATCCAGGCCTCCGCCGTTTCCGCAGCGGTTGCAGCCCGCAATGAAGCACTGATTTTCTATCGCTCTCGCTTTTAGGAGAGTTTTCCAGTGGTCGCTTCTGCTGTCCGGCCAGTTGGCAATGACGATTATCAGAGAGCAGGTTTCCGAAAGCTTCTGGTATATTTCCGGGAATCTCAGGTCATAGCACACGGTAAGCCCAAGCGTTTCGCCAGAAATCTCCGCAGTGACCAGTTTGTCCCCGGGTGAATATACGGCGCACTCCCCGCCATAGGAAAACGGGTGGAGCTTGTCGTACTGTGCGATGACGGCTCCGTTATCCGCTATGCAGAAGCGGTTGGTGATCCTGTCGTTCTGCTTGCAGGCAAATCCGAAGCCGACAGCAATTCCGGACTCCCGCGAGAGCTCCGAAAAGCGCTGCACCGTTTCTCCGTCCGGAGCCTCAGCCAGAGAACGGTTCATTGTAAACCCGGTCAGGGAAAGCTCGGGGAATACTATCAGCCGGGAACCATGCTCCGCCGCCTGTTCTGTGAACCGTCTGCACTTTCGAAAGTTTTCAGCCTTATTTTCCCATACTATATCTGTCTGGGCAACGCATATTTTCAAGTAAATGCCTCCCATGAGCACAAAAAGAGCACAGGCATATTGCCCGTGAGTAATCAATCTAATGTTCTGTTATTATTATACAATATTTAATCTGTATTGTCAACCATTAATGTTACAATTATATAAAGGAATCGCAGACTGTCAATAAGTCATGTTCTCACAGAATTTGTCAAAGCTCTTCATGCTCATTGGTATTCTTCCTCTTCCCAGAAAAGTTCGTCCAGGGTCTTTCCCAGAGCCCTGCATATCGAAACGCACAGGTTTATCGTAGGGTTGTAGTCGCCGTTTTCCACGGCGTTTATCGTTTGACGGGTAACTCCCACCTTTTTTGCAAGCGCGTCCTGCGAGAGGTCAAGGGAAGCCCGCGCCGCCTTTAGTCTGAGATTTTTCGCCATGCTCTCACCTCGGTTTAATTGTAGCACATAATTTTCATAATGTCAAGTATATATTACATTTTGCAATAAATATTGTTCTCAGAATTTTTCCCTGTAAAATCGGAAATAATATTTTCAACATTATATATAAACCCAGCGGACGAACTTGCTGCGTTGTCTGTTTTTATTTCCTTTTATAAATCCCCCGGCTCTGCAAATAGTAACAGCGTGAGAGAAAATCTCTGATTTCAGATTTCGGGGTGAACTGATGGAAAAAGCGGGAAAAATCATATCCGGGGCATTCTGCTGGCTGATTGCGGCGGCTGTCGGAGTGCTTGGATTCTATTATGCGGCTCTCCCAAGGGAGCTCAGCACACAGACTGGCGCGGACGTTCGCGGTGAAATATGCGGCGCAAAGATAATTGAGTGCGGCGGCGGATACAGTTTTGCATTAGGGGAAATGCAGATAAAGCCAGTTGCCATGAAAACGGAACAGCGGAAAATGCTGATACCGGGCGGAACTCCGTTCGGAATAAAGCTCAGGACGGACGGAGTAATGGTGATATCTGTAAACGGAGGCTCTCCGGCGGCAAAAGCGGGGATCAGAGCCGGCGACGTTATATCGAGCGTCAATGGAATACCGGTCAGCACCAATGCGGATATCTCCAATGCAGTGCAGGAAGTTCCGGAGGAAAGCACAATAATCCTCACGAGAAAAAGCGGCGAGATGTGCGTCCGGGCAAAGCCGGAACAGAACGGAGAAAAACTCATAATAGGCGCATGGGTGCGAGACAGCTCAGCGGGTATCGGAACTATGACATTCTGCGACCCGGAAACGGGGTATTTCGGAGGACTCGGGCACCCGGTCAGCGATGTAACAACCGGGGAACTCATGCCGCTTTCCAGCGGTGAG
This sequence comes from uncultured Clostridia bacterium, assembly GCA_937893735.1. Lineage (GTDB taxonomy): Bacteria > Bacillota > Clostridia > Oscillospirales > Ruminococcaceae > CAG-115. The sequence continues at coordinate 7,322 of CALBGD010000235.1, forward strand.
ATAACCAAGGCGGAAATATACGGAGCAGTAAAAGGCACAGGCGGCGAAGCAGGCGAGCTCTGCGGAGACATCTGCGCAGATACCTGCGGAAAGCTTGCCTCTAACACTCCAGTCGGGGTGTTCGGTGAGCTGACTGAAATACCAGACCGCTCAGCCATTCCGATGGCATTCCGACAGGAGGTGCACTGCGGTCCGGCGGTGATTCTATCAACCACAAACGGACAGCAGCCGGAAGAGTACAGCATAGAGATCGAGAAAATAAACCTATGCGCACTTAACGGAACTAAGAGCATGGTCATCAGAGTAACCGACCAGCGGCTTCTTGAACAGACCGGCGGTATCGTCCG
>CALBGD010000236.1 GCA_937893735.1 uncultured Clostridia bacterium
ATCTCGTCGAACTGGTGCTTCATGGCATATGCGGAGAATACTCCGGTAACGCCCGGGTCGAAGCCGCAGCCGAGGATAGCGGTCAGCCCCGCCTTCTCAAAGCGCTCGCGGTAGGCCCACTGCCAGCTGTATTCGAACTTCGCGGTGTCCTCCGGCTCGTAGTTTGCTGTGTCGAGGTAGTTCACGCCAGCCGCAAGGCACGCATCCATGATGTGAAGATCCTGATACGGAAGCGCAACGTTTATCACGATCTCCGGCTGATAGCTCTTGATGAGCGCGGTCAGCTCCTCAACGTTGTCCGCGTCCACCTGCGCGGTGGAAATTACCGTCTTTGTGGTCGGCTGGAGCTTATCCTTGAAAGCGTCGCACTTTGCCTTTGTGCGGCTCGCTATCATTATCTCCGTGAATACCTCGCTGTTCTGGCAGCACTTGTTGATTACTACTCCGGCAACGCCGCCCGCGCCGATTATCATTGCTCTGCTCATTGTAAATTCCTCCTGTATTTCAGATTCCGTCCGGCGGAGCCGGACACATTACAATTCCGAATTATGAATTCCGAATTCTGAATTAAATTAGTGGTGTTCCGGTACGACTGCGAAAAATATCAGGTCGCCCTTGCTGTCGTTTATAAGGCTGTGTTCGTGACCCTCGGGGCAGTAGGTGCAGCTCCCGGCTGAGAGCTCCTCATACTTGCCGTCGCACAGCATTTTGCCCTTTCCCTCGAGAATGAACACTATCTCGCTGTTGCCCTCGTGGGTGTGGAGCCCTATTGAAGCCCCGTGCTCCAGCCTGCCGCGCATTATCTTGACCTTAGGGTCGGTGAACATTCTCGCGAAGAACGTACCCTCGCCGCCCTTGAAATGCTCCAGCGGCTTTTCTTCGATATCGGAAAAATCTATCAGCATAATATCACCTCATGTCGCAGGTTTAGTTTCCCGCAGTACGTCCCGGACGTTGTTCGGCAGAGCGAAGCACCCGCTGTGGACGTACTGGTTGTAGTACTTTGTTTTCAGCCCCTGGGCGAGCCACCAGTCCGCGTGCTGGTCTGTGACCGGGTGAAACCGCTTGCTCGCGAATCCGAACAGCCAGTGCCCGGAGGGGTATGTCGGGATATGCGCCTGATATACCAGCGAAATCGGGAAGAAGCTCTTTATGCGGCTGTGCGCGCGCTTCATTATCTCGGCGTACTCGTCGTAGAACGTGCTCTCATGCTGGTTGACGAGTATCCCATTCTCGTTCAGCGCCTTATAGCAGTTGCCGTAGAACTCCTTTGTGAACAGCCCCTCGCCCGGGCCGAACGGGTCGGTGGAATCCACGATTATCAGGTCGTATTCGTTATCCCTGCCGCGGACGTATTTCAGCCCGTCCTCATAGTGGATATGCACGCGCGGGTCGTCCAGTTTGCAGGCGGTCTGCGGGAGGTACTCCTTGCAGACCTCGACAACGCGCTGGTCTATCTCCACCATGTCGATGTGCTCGACAGACTTGAACCGCGTGAGCTCCCGGATAGTGCCGCCGTCCCCCGCGCCGATGACCAGAACGCGCTTTATGTCCGGATTTGTCGCCATGGGGACGTGAGTTATCATCTCATGATAGATGTACTCGTCCTTTTCCGTCAGCATGACGAATCCGTCCAGCACCAGAATCCGCCCCAGCTCAACGCTGTCGAGAATGTCTATCTGCTGGTACCTGCTCTTTTCGCTGTAAAGATGCTGTTTTACCTTTATGGAGAACCGTATGTTGTCCGTATGGTTCTCTGTAAACCAAAGCTCCATTGTTTCTACCTCCAAGTTCAGTCACGGGTGAATTTTAGCGCATGGCGTTCCCGGCGCTGAACTTTACTGTTTGCAGATACTCCACGTTCATATCCCGGCAGCCGGTAAGGGAGCACCCCTTTTCCTTTGCGAAAGCGATATAATCGAGGATATCCTGCGTGATACGCTCGCCCGGCGCCAGTATCGGAATTCCCGGCGGGTAGCACATGACGAACTCGCTGCACACCCTGCCTGCGGACTTCTCTATCGGGACGGTCTCCTGCTCGGCGTAGAACGCCGCCTGCGGGGACATCTCCAGTATCGGGTCGATGTATTCGTGGTCGTATAGTCCCGCCGGAGACTTGCCGTGGAACTTCTTGATAAGGTTCAGCGCACCGAGCAGCCGCTCTATTTCAAGCGCCCGGTCGCCTCCGGTGATTATCGCGAGGATATTTCCGATATCGCCGAATTCTATCTGTATATCGTACTCGTCCCGCAGCAGGTCGTAGACCTCTATCCCCGCAAGACCCATCGCGCGGGTGTGCACGGAGAGCTTCGTCTTGTCGAACGCGTAGAACGCCCCGCCGTCGCAGAGCTCCTCGCCGAAAGCGTAGTAGCCGCCGATGGCGTTTATCTCCTTTCGCGCGTAGTCCGCGAACTCCACCGTCTTTGCGTAGAACTCCCTGCCGTGGAGCGCGAGATTCTGCCGCGCGAGGTCAAGGGACACCATCAGCAGGTAGCTTGCGCTGGTTGTCTGCGTGAGGTTGATTATCTGCCGGACGTAGTTCGGGTCTATCCCCTTTCCGAGAAGCAGGAGCGCGCTCTGCGTAAGGCTTCCCCCGGTCTTGTGGACGGAGACCGCCGCCATGTCCGCTCCGCAGCTCATTCCGGAGGGCGGGAGCCCCTCGCCGAAGTAGAAGTGCGTTCCGTGAGCCTCGTCGCACAGCACCTTTAAGCCGTGGCGGTGGGCTATCTCAGTGATTTTCCGCAGGTCGGAGCATATGCCGTAGTAGGTCGGGTTGTTTACAAGCACCGCCTTTGCGTCCGGGTTGGCGATTATCGCCGCCTCGACCTCCGCAGGGGTCATTCCCAGCGGAATTCCGAGGTCGTTGTTGACCCCGGGGTTGACGTAAACCGGCACCGCGCCGCACACAACAAGCGCGTTTATCGCGCTGCGGTGCACGTTCCTTGGCAGGATTATCTTGTCCCCCGCCTTACAGACCGACATCACCATCGCCTGAACTGCGCCAGTCGCGCCGTTGACGATGAATATGGAATTTTCCGCGCCGAAAGCGTCCGCCGCGTATTCCTGCGCTTCCTTTATTACGGAGACCGGATGGCACAGGTTGTCGAGGGGCTTCATGGAGTTCACGTCGTTCTTCATGCAGACCTCGCCGAGGAAATCCCTCAGCGCCTTGTTGCCCCTGCCGCCCTTATGACCGGGGACGTCGAACTTTACGACCCGGTCGAGCTGATACTCCTTCATCGCTTCGAAAAGAGGCGCCCGGGACTGGTCGAGACTGTATTCTCTCATTTCCGTCACCTCAGTAGATGTTCATTCCGCTGAATATCTCGATCATCTCGCGGCGCAGATTGTTGGTTATCTCAAGGCGCTGCTGGGGGTGTATCTCGTAGACATCGGAGTTGAAGAGATAGTTCTGGAGCTCTATCTCCTTTATCAGCATTTTTGTATGGAATATATTTGACTGGTACACATTGACGTCTATTGCGTCGTACTTCGTCAGGGTCGCCGGATTTATGTAGTCCTGAATGGAGGTTATCTTGTGGTCCATGAAGCATTTCTTGCCGGAAACATCTCTCGTGAACCCGCGCACGCGGTAGTCTATCGTGATTATGTCCGAATCGAAGCTGCCTATCAGGTAATCCAGCGTGTTGAGCGGGGATATCTCGCCGCAGGTGGCAACGTCGATATCTACCCTGAATGTTGAAATAGCCTTGTCCGGGTGATACTCCGGGAAAGTGTGCACCGTGATATGACTCTTGTCAAGATGTGCGTGAACGGTATTCGGCTGGATACCGCTCCTGTTGAACCAGCCCGCGCCCTTGTTGCAGGACTCGTCTATGTGGTCCGGGTCAATGTTTCCCTCGGCAAAGAGGACATTGACAGAGGCTCCCTGCGGATCGTAGTCCTGCTTTGAGATGTTCAGGACTGTCGCGCCGATGCTCTCGGTCACGTCGCAGAGAATTTTTGTGAGCCTGTCGGAATTATACTGCTCGTCAATGTAGGCGATATAATCCTTCTGCTCCCTCTCACTTTTTGCATAGCACACATCGTAAATGTTGAAGCTAAGTGTTTTTGTGAGGTTGTTAAAGCCATATAAAGCCAGTCTGGAGCTTGCGCCGCCGGGAACTGCTTCTGCCTTTTTCTCCAACCCTATCATCACGACCTTTCATATAATGTGACTGACGTTTTCCTCAGACCTCCGAGAATCTGCGGATCATCGGAGGTCTGTATGCAGTCAAAGTTAGTATAACACAAAGCCAGCCTTTTTGCAACAATTTTTTGAAAAATCCTGAGCACAAATGCGTAAAATCCACTCAGCGGGAGTGAAAGCAAGCAAAAATCAAAATCAGCTTGTTGAAAAATTATCTATTCCAGACTGTCAAGAAATCGTCAGATGCTAGGAACCCGCATAACGGCTAGGCTTTGTGCCTGCCGTCATGCGGCGTTTTTCGCGAAGCGAATAATGCGGTGACAGACGCAGATGGCGGTTTATTGACAGTCTGGATGAAAATATCTGTTAATCTTCCCCTAACCACTTGCAAGAGCGCGGAATTTATGCTATAATACACTAATATAGGGCAAAAAAGCCCGGAAAAGATATAAAACCGTAGACAAAAGATAGCGAGGAACAATATGATAAAGCTGATAGCAAGCGACATGGACGGCACCCTGCTCAACGACCGCAAGGAGCTGCCTGCGGATTTTCTGGAGGTTTTCGGCGAGCTGGAGCGGCGCGGGATACGCTTCACAGTGGCGAGCGGGCGCTCGTTTGACGCGGTGGCGCACCTCTTCCCGGAGGACTGCCGCACCCGGCTGGACTTCATCTGCGACAACGGCGCGAACATAATCCACGCGGGAAAGCAGGTGCACGTAACTCCGCTGGACAGAAAGACCTTCGACGAGCTCATCGGCACGCTGGAAAACATTGATGGAGCCCGCATTCTCGTGTGCGCAGGGCGCGGTACATATCACCTCAGCGCCGACCCGGAATTCAGCGCCGAAATAGCGAAATACTACAAGAACCACATCGTCTGCGAGGATTTCCGCAGCATTGACGATATCATCTACAAGCTGGCGGTGTACGACCCGAAAGGAACGAAACAGCACGCAAAGCCCGCGGTTGACGCGGTTTTCGGCGACCGGCTGAACGTTCAGGTCTCCGGACCCTACTGGATGGATATCATGGGCAGCGGAGTAAGCAAGGGCAGCGCCCTGCGGGAGCTTGGGAAGATCCTCGGCATAGGCGCGGAGGACACCATGGCTTTCGGCGATTTCTGGAACGACGAGGATATGCTCCGCTACGCCGGCTGGAGCTTCGCGATGGAAAACGGCGACCCGGACATAAAGCGCATGGCGCGGTTCCTCGCGCGGAGCAATAACGAGAACGGAGTGCTCCGGGCAATCCGTCAGTATGCATTACAGGAGAACGTATGAATATTCAGATATTCGGAAAATCAAAGTGCTTCGACACAAAAAAGGCAGAGAGATATTTCAAGGAACGCGGCATAAAATACCAGTATGTAGATATCCTGTCAAAGGGGCTTAGCCGCGGAGAGCTTGACAGCGTTGTGCGCGCCCTCGGCGGGAAGATAGATTCCGTCATCGACGAGAACTCCAAGGACTACGCCGAGATAAAGTACCTGCTGGACGACGCAAAGCCGGATAAGCTTGCGGAAAACCCGAAGCTCTACCGCACGCCGATAGTCCGCAACGGCAGGCAGGCCACCACCGGCTACTGTCCGGACATCTGGAAGAATTGGGAGTAAGACATGCAGATAGTTCTGATAATAGTTTTAGTTATACTTTCGGCATTCTTCTCCGCAACGGAGACCTCGCTCAGCTCGGTGAACCGTATCCGCCTCAAAAGCATGGCGGATAACGGAAACCGCGCCGCCGCCCGCACCATAAGGATACTCGACAAATACGACAAGGCGCTGACGACTATCCTCATCGGAAACAACATCGTGAACATCGCCTGTTCGTCCATCGCGACAATGCTCGCGATAGACCTTGTCGGCGAGAAATACGGCTCGCTGGTCTCCACCGTTGCGACCACGCTTATCGTGCTGACTTTCGGCGAGATAATCCCCAAGAGCATGGCGAAGGATTTCGCGGAGCCGTTCGCAATGTTCGCCTCCGGGGCGCTTTCGGTGCTGATGGTGATATTCACGCCGTTCGCCGCGTTCTTCATCATGCTGAAGAGCTTAGTATCCAAGCTGTTCCGCCGCAAGGAGACGGTCAGCATGACCGAGGAAGAGCTCAAGGTCATCATAGACGAGACCGTTGACGAGGGAGTGCTGGAAACTCAGGAGGGCAACCTCGTGCGGAGCGCCCTTGAATTCGATGAGATAACGGTCGATGAGATAATCACCCCCCGCGTGCGCATAACCGCTGTGGAAAAGACCGAGGACATCGAAACGGTGCGCAAGAAATTCCTCTCCGAGGAGTACTCCAGAATGCCGGTCTACGACAGGACGCTTGATAATATCGTAGGCATAATCACCGAAAAGGAGTTCTTCAAGCAGTACGAAAAGAGCCGGGATTTCACCGTTGAGAGCATAATGCAGGAAACGCTGTACCTGCCGCAGATGCAGAAGCTGTCGGAGGTTTTCCGCACCATGCAGAAGCAGAAATGCCATATGTGCGTGGTGCTCGACCAGCACGGCGGCACGCTCGGCATCGTGACCATGGAGGATATCCTCGAGGAGCTTGTCGGCGAGATATGGGACGAGAGCGACGAGGTAAAATCCCCGGTAACGATGGTCGGGACAGGAGTTTTCGAGGTTTACGGCGATGTTTCGCTGAACTCCCTGCGGCGCTTCTTTGACGCGCGGGATATAAGCGCGGATATCGAGAGCGAGGCTCACACGGTAGCCGGCTGGGTGCTGGGGCTTTTCGGGAGCATTCCGAAAAACGGCGACGTCACCGAAACGGACGAATTCCGCATAACGGTGCTTGACGCAGCAGACCTCCGGATAAACCGGATACGCATAGAGTTAAAGGAATCAAAGAAAGACGAGGATAAATGACATGATAGAATTCAGATACGACACACAGCTCCTTATCGAGGGCGAGGGTCTTGACGAGGACGCGATAAACGACTATATCCGCGAGAATTTCAAGGGAGATTCCCTGCTTGCGGTGGGCGACGACGAGCTGATAAAGCTCCACTACCACACCAATGAGCCGTGGAAGGTGCTGGAATACTGCGCCTCCCTCGGCGAAATATACGATATCGTGGTAGAGGATATGGACAGGCAGTCCAGAGGGCTCAAGGGCTGATGAAAACCGTACTTATCGACAACAGCCTGTGCTCCCTGCCAATAGACGAGCGCGCGAAGCCCGGGCATATCTACCGGTACATTCAGGCGCTCACCGAGGCGGGCGTGAAGTACATCGAGCTGGATTTCCGCACGGTGATGAAAATGCACGAGCTCCCGGACGGCGTGAATTACATATTCCGGCTGGGCGACCCGATGTTCACGGAGCTCACTCAGGTGTTCGACTTCAGCTATGTTCTGGTGACGGTCAACGACATGAAAGGCAGCATAAACGTAGGAAACACGCCGGTTATTTTCGAGCTCCCGGCGATGCACAGCTTCTCCCGGAAGATAATCGGTCTGGCGCAGGCGGATATCTCAGGGCCGATTACGATGGCGCGCTACCGCGGAAGCTACTCCCTGCTTGACGGCGCGGAGGCGTCGGAACTTGTAGCGCGCGCAAAGGGCATGACCGTACCGGTGGACTTCTGCCCGATGAACGTGAAGAAAACCGCGCTGGACACAACAATAAAGCTCACGATGGCAGGCGCTGAGAGCATAACGCTCTCCATGGGGCGCACCAAGAATTACGCCTCGCTGGAAGAGTATATGTTTACGCTGATGTCGGTGTACAGCACCCTCCCGAAGGAATTCGACATTGCCGCACTGTGTAAGGCGGCGGCATTCCACAAGATAGTATTCGGCGGGCGCGGCGGCGACTGTATCGGCGACATGATGCGGCTGATAGACTACGACATACTCCACCTTGTAAACGCGGATTCCGGCGACCGGGTGAGGATCCACGTATCGCTGAAAGACAAGATGTTCCTGCGGCAGAACTACATTACGGCGCTCCAGCTCTTCATCGAAGAGGAGGATATCCCGGAGGACATCGCCGCCGATATAACCGACGCGATAGACCACTTTGACGTCCCGATATTCGACCCGGCGCTGATAAACGACCCGAAGAACAAGATACTGAATTAAACACAAAAGGGAGAGCAGAAACGCTCTCCCTTAGTTTGTCTAATATACCTTCCACAGGCTGTCGAGAAGCCCTCAGATTCTAGGAAGCGGCATATCGGCTAGGCTTTGTGCCTGCCGAATTGCCGAGTTGTGACACGATGTCACAAGCGAAAGCCAAAAGCGCGGCATGGACGCCGCGCAGCTAAGCTTTCGCCCAGCGACGAAGATGAGGGTTTATCGACAGCCTGTCATTTCTACACATTTGTCATTCCACTGTATGTCCTCAGGATATCGTCGGCTATCTCGCGCTGACTCCTGCGGGTGTCCATGGCGAGCTTCTGAATGTGGCGGTGTGCCTGATTCTCCGTGAGGTTCAGGTACTGTATAAGACAGCACTTTGCGCGGTCGATGGTCTTGATGTCGTCAAGCTGCTTCGTGAGCTTGGATTTCTCCTGCTCCAGCTTCTTCATATTCTCCTTTGCCATCTGCGCCATCTTTATCGTCTGCACCAGCGACTGTTTCGTGAACGGTCTCGGCAGGACGTACGCCCCCGTGAACTTTATCCTGTTCTGAACGTCGTCCGCTATCTCCGTCTTTGCAAGGACGAGTATCACCGCGTCCGTGCGGTCGTGGATATCCGCAACGTAGTTCAGACCGAACTCCGAGCGCAGCGGCGTGGAAACTATCACCAGATCATACCCGGAAAGGTCGGCTGCCGCCGCCTGCTCATCATCGAAGCAGCAGGTGACTTCGGCATGGAATTCCTCCAGCGCCGCGGAAAGCGTTTCGCAGATCATCTCTGTTTTGGCGTTTATGAATATGCGCTCCATGGGCGATACCCTCCTTTCGCGGTGTCGGTTGAGATCACAGATTGTTTACATAAAGCTGCTTGTAGGGGCTCGCGGAGTTCGGGGTGAGCTTGAAGAAATTCGAGCTCAGCAGGGTATCGGCGTCATTGCCGAAGTGCTTTACAAAGCGCTCCACATAGTGGCGTATGGATTCCTTTTCCTCTGGAGTTGCAACGGTGCAGCACACCTGAACCGGCAGTCCCTTGGGCATTACATCGCTCCTGATGAACATTTCGCCGCCGTGCATTCCGGTGCCGCAGAAGTGGCCTACCGGGCAGCCCTCAACGCCGATGCCGAGCACCACGATGATTCCGCCCGCCTGATACTCCCCGAGGAAGTCGCCGACCTTGCCGCCGATAACGATAGTCGGGAACATATCCTGATAGCTCTTCATGTGGATACCTACGCGGTAGCCCGCGTTTCCCTGAACGTATATCTCGCCGGAGCGCATCGCATAGCCGGTGGTGTCGCCGCTGTTTCCGTGGATTATGATAGCGCCGTCGTTCATGGTGTCGCCGGTGGCGTCCTGAGCGTTGCCGTGCACGCTTATCTTCGCGCCGTTGAGGTATGCTCCGAGGGCGTTGCCGGGAGTGCCCTTTATGAGTATCTCCTTGCCGGAAAGTCCCGCGCCGATGTATCTCTGGCCAAGGACGTTCTCCAGCGTGAATTTCTGCTCGTCAGAGTCCCTGATCATCTTATTCAGCTCTGCATACGGCATATTCTTTGCGTCAATGATCATCTCTTGATACCTCCCAGCTTCTCTTCCCTGCGCGCCTTGCTGAACATCATCATCTGCGGCTTCTCTTTGAGCATATCCATGTCAACATTGGACAGGTCTATGCGCTCCTTTATCAGAGATGTGTATATTCCCGCGCGCTTTACATCGCCCATCAGTATGAAGCCCTTGAGCAGACCGTCGCGGAACACCAGCTTCTTATAATTATTGCCGTCCTCCTCGACATATTCCTCGCCGTCGTAGCTTCCTGCGGTGATTATATGAAGTCCGAAGAATCCTATCGCATTCATCGGGATAGCGTTTTCGTACTTGGTTTCAACGCCCGCCATGTTCCTGCCGGCGACCTCGCCCTGCATATACGCGTTCGGCAGCAGCGCCAGTATCCTGTCGCAGTCCGCGGAGGAATCGTGGCTCACGGTGCAGTCGCCTGCGGCGTAAACGTCGTCCAGCGTGGTTTTTTGTGTGAGGTCGCAGATGATACCGCGCTCCACCTTGCCGCCCGCCTCGGAAACAAGCTCGGTGTTCGGGCGAACTCCCACCGCGATGATCACCATATCGAAATCCACTGTCGCACCGTTCTTCAGCTTCGCGGAGTGCTCGGAGAACTCCTCCACGGATGTGCCCAGAATGAACTTGGTGCCCTTGCTCTCAATGTGCTTCTTCATGATGGAGCCTGCTCTCGCGTCAAGGATAGACGGCAGAATACGGTCTGCCATATCCACAACGGTGATGTCAGCCTTGTATTCGTTGAGCGCCTCGGCGGCTTTAAGACCGATAAGTCCCGCGCCGATTATCAGCACCTTCGCACCCTCCTTTATCTCGGAGCGAATAGCCTTTACGCTGTCGTAGCTCATGAAAGTGTGGCAGGAGGCTATCTTCTCCATTCCGTTCATCGGAGGAACGAAAGGCTTGGAGCCGGTCGCCACCATCAGCTTGTCGTAGGGGACCGTCTTTCCGTCCTCGAGGACTACGTTCTTTGCGGCTGTGTCTATCTTCACCGCGCGGCAGCCGAGCATTGTCTCAACGCCGTTCTTCTCGTAGAAATCCGGGGAGCGGTAGTAGATGTTCTTGTCTGTGACCTTGCCCATCAGCCAGTAGGAGATGAGCGGTCTGGAATAGGTGTGGTACTTCTCATCGGAGATAACGGTTATCCTGCCGGTCTTGTCCACCTGACGGATACCCTCGATAGTGCCGATTGCTGCGGCAGAGTTGCCTATGATAACATAATTCATATCCGTCACCTCACCTTTCCTCGAATACTATCGCGTTGTTCGGGCAAGCCTTTACGCAGGCGGGCTCGCCGTGGCTGTTCTTCATGCAGAGGTCGCACTTGCGTATCTTGTGGCCTGCCTCGTCGATGACGATAGCGCCGTAGGGACATGAGAGCACGCAGGTGTAGCAGCCGACGCACTTCTCCTCGTCGCAGACGATAACGCCGTCCTTAACGGAGAGAGCGCCCGCGATGCAGCCCTTAACGCAGGGGTGAGCCTCGCAGTGGCGGCACTGTACCGCGAAATTTATCTTGTCGCCCTCTTCTATCTGGATACGCGGCACGGGCTTCTTTCCGCCCGCGAAAGCCTTTATCATATCGGGAGCGCCGCTGTTCGCTGCCGCACAGGTGACTTCACACAGATGGCAGCCCAGACACCAGTCCTCGTTTACATAAACTCTTTTCATTTGTTATGACCATTCCTTTCGAGCAGTGTCAGTGTTATTCACCTGCGTGCATTATGCCGAGGATATCAAGCTCCTTCTGGTTGAGCCCGATTCCGCGGAGCATAAGTCTGTTGCCCCGGAGGGACTCCAGCGAGTTGATACCCATGCCGCCCATCATTTCCTTTATCTCGTGATCCCAAGCGTGAACGAGGTTCACAAGGCGCTTGTACGCGATATCGGGATTCAGGCGCTTAACAAGGTCTGCGCGCTGTGTGGCAATGCCCCAGTTGCACTTGCCGGTGTTGCAGCTGCGGCAGAGGTGGCAGCCCATGGACAGCAGAGCCGCTGTTGCGATGTATACCGCGTCCGCGCCGAGTGCGACAGCCTTTACTACGTCCGCACTGCTTCTGATGGAACCTCCGACTACGATGGAGATGTTGTTTCTGATACCCTCGTCCCGGAGTCTCTGGTCAACGCTTGCAAGGGCGAGCTCTATCGGGATACCAACGTTATCCCTGATCCTGGTCGGAGCCGCGCCGGTGCCGCCCCTATAACCGTCTATCGCGATGATGTCCGCGCCGCTTCTTGCGATACCGGAGGCGATAGCCGCTACGTTATGTACCGCCGCTATCTTTACGATGACCGGCTTCTTCCAGTCGGTGGCTTCCTTTAAGGAAAGCACGAGCTGGCGGAGATCCTCGATGGAGTAGATATCGTGGTGCGGAGCCGGAGAAATTGCGTCCGTGCCCTTGGGGATCATACGGGTCTTGGATATCTCCTCGTTTATCTTCATTCCCGGGAGATGTCCGCCGATACCGGGCTTAGCGCCCTGACCCATCTTTATCTCGATAGCGGCGCCGGTGTCGAGGTACTCCTTGAATACGCCGAAACGTCCGGAAGCAACCTGGCATATCGTGTTGGGGCCGTACTTGTAGAAATCCTGATGCAGACCGCCCTCGCCGGTGTTGTAGAATGTACCGAGCTCCTGTGCGGCTCTTGCAAGGGATTCGTGCGCGTTCTTCGAGATGGAGCCGAAGGACATCGCGGAGAACATTATCGGAACGTCCAGCTCGAGGTACGGATTATGTGCGAACTGAGCCTTGCCGTTCTCGTCGTAGTGTATCTCCTGATCCTTCTTGCCGAGGAAGGTCTTGGTCTCCATTGGCTCACGCAGCGGGTCGATAGGCGGGTTTGTTACCTGGGAAGCGTTCAGCAGTATCTTGTCCCAGTAAACGGGATACTCGCGCGGGTTGCCCATCGCCGAGAGGAGCACTCCGCCGGAGCCCGCCTGCTTGTAGACCTCGTCCATTATCTGCTGGCTCCAGTTGCCGTTCTCGCGGAACTGGTTCTCGTTCTTTCTTATCTTCAGTGCTCTTGTCGGGCAGAGGGTAACGCAGCGCTGGCAGTCAACGCAGTTGGTCTCGCGACCATTCTGTCGAGCTCGGGTCGTAATGATGCACTTCGTTCGCGCACTGCCGCTCACAGACGCGGCACTTGATGCAGCGGTCGGGGTTGCGGACTACCTCAAAAAGAGGATTCATATAATTTATAGCCACTTATGATCTTCCTTTCATTCTGCTCTTACTTGTCCAGTGTAACGATTATCGGTTCGCCGCCGCGGGGGCTCCAGATACGGTCAACGTCCGGGGACATTGTCCTGATTGAGCACTCCTCGCTGGAGATGTACACTGTATCGCCCTTTTCCGCAGCCACCATCGAACGGAGCTTCAGTCTGTCGTTCAGCGCCATAAGTCCGTTGTTGAAGCCGAGGATTATCGAGAACGGGCCTGTTATGAGCAGGCTGGAATATACGTTTCTGAAATGACGGAGCTTTGCTGTCTCCTCCGGGCTGAACCTGCCGGAATCTATCTCGCTCCAGAACGGCGCCGCGATGACCTTTGCAACGTCGTCAAGCGGCATTCCGAGGCGGCGGTGGAGATAGTCTATGATGTAGGTGATTACCTCTGTATCCGTCAGCAGGTTGCACTTGTAGCCGAACATCTCAATGAAGCGCCTGTTCGCGTCATATGAGGATATCTCTCCGTTATGTACTATCGTATAATCCAGCAGTGAGAACGGGTGCGCGCCGCCCCACCAGCCGGGGGTGTTCGTGGGGTAGCGTCCGTGGACTGTCCATGCCCAGCCGTCGTATTCCTCCAGCCGGTAGAACTCGCCGACATCCTCGGGGTAGCCCACCGCCTTGAATACGCCCATGTTCTTGCCGCTGGAGAACACATACGCGCCGTCTATCTTGTCGTTTATCTTGATGACGCAGCGCGCAACGTAGGTGCGCTCGTCAAGCTGGCTTTCTTCGAGCTTTGTGGGGAGGGGGTTCACGAAGTAGCGCCAGATCAGCGGCTCGTCCGTTATCCTCGGGTGCTTTCTGACCGGGATACGCGAAAGGTTGATAACATCGAAATGCCTGTCGATGAAAGCCTCGGTCTTGATCCTTGCTTCGTTGGAATCGTAGAAAACGTGGAACGCGTACTGATCCTTGTACTCCGGGTAAATTCCGTAGCCTGCGTAGCCGCCGCCCAGACCGTTGGAACGGTCGTGCATACAGGCGATGGAATTCACGATAACGCTTCCATTCGTTCTTCTTCCGCTTCTGTTTATGAAGCCTGAGATCGCGCAGCCTGCGGGGATCCTTGTTTCTCCCTCTTTCTGTAACATAAGCTCACTCCTTAAATCAGATCGTCTCTGAAAAACCGAAATCCGGCAGGAAAACCGCCGGATAATGCGTCATGCGGCGCAGCGCTGAGCCGGTTTAGTCATTCTGGTATATGTGCGGAACCATACTGCATTTCATGAAATATCCCGCTGTGCGAAACTGCATATCGGGATTTCGTTTCATTCAGCCTTTTTTCTCTGTGTGCTCCGGCACAAGAGCGTTTATTCCGCTTGAATCAACAATCACATTATAGCACTGTATTTCCGATTTGTCAAGTACTTTTTGCAAGAAAATGAATTATAAACTTTCATTTTCTTGCATATTGAGATACAGATTTTACTTATAATTCTGGTTAGTTATAATTAACCAGACCCTTGTAGGGCGCGGCGGCGCCCATATTTTCGGCATTTCTGTGTTTTTTGCAAGAATGAAGCCAGTGAAGTTTCAGAATTTTCAGTGAATCATACAAATTGCAGAAAATTCTTTTTGACCGCTGAACTTTCCGGGCTGCAGACGCGCACTTTTTGCAAATAACACTTGAAAAAAAGCTCAGAATAGAGTATAATAGTACTGTATTGTTAAACTTCAAGAAAGGAAGATACATCATGGCAGTAGAACTCAAAACCATACAGCACCTCTGCGAGCTTTCCAAGCTGAATTACGATGAAGCCGGGCTCGAAAAGGTAATGGGCGAGATGGGCGACATCATCGACCTGATGGACACCATAAAGTCCTTCGACCTTGTATATGACGACACCAAGGACAACAACAGCATTTCCCTGAGCGAAGTGCGCGAGGACGTGGCACAGCCGTCCTTCCCGACAGAAAAGCTCCTCGCGAATGCAGAAAATACAGACAACTGCTACGTTGTTCCCAAGGTAGTAGAATAAGGAGGCAGACATGGATATAACCCGCGCAAGGATCCGCGACCTGCGCAAGGCGCTGGATTCCAGGCAGATAAGCGCCGCAGAGCTCTGCGGAGAATACTTTAAGAATATAGAAGCAGGCGACGGAAAGCTCCAGTCCTACATCACCGTGACCAAGGACAAGGCAATGGAGATGGCGGCAAACGCGCAGAAGCGCATAGATTCCGGCGATGTTTCCCCGCTGACCGGAATCCCGCTCGCGATAAAGGACAACATCTGCACCGACGGAATCAAGACCACCTGCGCCAGCAGAATGCTGGAGAATTTCGTTCCGCCGTACAACGCAACAGTTATCGAGAAGCTGAACGCTGAGGGCTACGTGCTGCTCGGCAAGACAAGCATGGACGAGTTCGCAATGGGCGGCTCCACCCAGACCTCCGCGTTTGCAAAGACCAAGAACCCCTACGACCTCGAAAGAGTTCCCGGCGGTTCCTCCGGCGGAAGCGCGGCTGCGGTTTCCGCTTCGTTTGCGCCCGCAGCCCTCGGAAGCGACACCGGCGGCTCCATCAGACAGCCCGCTTCTTTCTGCGGCGTTACCGGAATCAAGCCGACCTATGGCAGAGTTTCCAGATACGGACTTGTGGCTTTCGCAAGCTCCCTCGACCAGATAGGCCCGATATGCTCTGACGCCCGCGACTGCGCCATCATGCTCAACGCTATCTGCGCCCACGACCCGCACGACGCGACAAGCTCCCGCCAGCCCGTTCCGGATTTCACTGAGAAGCTCGGTCAGTCCGTCAGCGGAATGAAAATAGCCATGCCCAAGGAATTCTACTCCGACGACATAGACGAGGAAGTAAAATCCCACGTCATGAACGCCGCAAAGGTGCTGGAATCCCAGGGCGCAAAGCTTGTGGAGTGCTCCATTCCCGGACTGAAATACGCTATCCCGGCTTACTACCTCATCGCCTGC
>CALBGD010000237.1 GCA_937893735.1 uncultured Clostridia bacterium
GGGAGGTCGTGAGGTTTCCGACAAGACGGTCGTCCTCCGGCATGGGGAGGGATTCCGCGCCGCCCGCGCCCATCACGAAGCTGCCGTCCCCTATCTGGAGCCCGAAAACTCCGCCGCTGTCCGCTGCCGCAAGAATAAGGGTGGCGCCGTACATTATCTCGGGGCTCAGCCCGCCGAATTTGTCGGAAATGGCGCGCTCCTTTTCGCTCAGCGGCGAGAATCTCAGGTGTGCGGCTATTTCATCGTTCCAGCCGCAGATTATGTTTGCGGCGATACGGCGTGCCGCCTCTGCCGGGTCGCCTGAGAATACCGCCGAAAGACTGCCGTTGCGCTCGCAGAAATCCGTCACGGAGCGCACTGCTATCCGCGCTGCCATCTCGCTGCCCGCGGCGCTGCGGAAATGCTTCTCGCTGCCGTGGCCGTCGGATACAGCGGCTATCGCGAGGGAATCCGATATCAGCACGCGCGCGCTGTCCTGACAGGGAATGTTCCCGCTTTCATGGGAGGCTCCCCGCACTGAAACTGCAAAGCCCCGGAACGGCATTACCAGCCAGCCTCGATATCAGCGTTTATCTCGTCGCTTTCGGCGAATTCGCGTATCTGCTCCGCCGCAGAATCCTGCTTGGTGCGCATATCCTCAGGGGTCTCGGCAAGGCGGACGCTCCGGCTGCCTATCTGCGAGGAGGTGACTGCAACGAACTTTATCAGCTTCGCGAGAGCCTCGCCGTTGTGCGCCGTGACAACGCTGTCCGGGTTTCCGGTGAATCTTGCGAGGATATCGAGGTCTGCGTCCTCGCCTATCGCAACCGCCGCCTTTATTCCGTTCGCATACCAGCGGTTGCGGGAGAGTACCTCAAGCCCCTTTTCGTAGTTGTCGGTGGGGTAGCCGTCCGACATGAGTATCATCACCGGCGCAAATGAAAGGCTCGGCGACTGCATGAATTCATTGCGCGAGAGCTTTGCCGCAAGCTCGGTCAGGGCGCTGCCGAGGTCGGTCACGTTTTCGGCGTCAAGCGGCTTCCACTCGAATTTGTCGATGGATATGGGAGCGTCGTACATCCACTCGCAGCCGCCGGAGAATTTCAGCACGGCGAGCTTTATATCGGCGTCTGCGCCGCCTATTCCCTGTATCTCAGGTATAAGCTCCTCCATTACGGAGTTCACTGTGCCTATCTTGCTCCCGCCCATGCTTCCGGAGCAGTCTATGAGGAAGAACAGCACCATTGATTTTTTGGCAATTTCTTCTGCGTCATCAAACGGGTTTATCGGTGTATCTGACATTTTGAACCTCCTGAATTCAGAATAGAAATATATCTGTATACATTATACCATTCTGTCCCGAAAAAGTCAATTATCTGACCGCACTAATGATTGATTTTCGACAGGGTTTGTGCTATAATCATATTAATTCAAGAAAGAGAGGAAAACCAAAATGTCAATAACCGTCAGACGCGCGGAGGAGCGCGATATGTATAAGATACTCACTCTGCTTGGCGAGGTGCTGGAGCTCCACGCAAGGATACGCCCGGACCTGTTTATTCCGGGAACCACCAAATACACCCGGGAAGAACTCCTGAAGATTATCAGTGATGACGAAACCCCGGTTTTCGTTGCCGACGACGGCGGAGATGTCGCAGGATATGCATTCTGCGTGATAAAGCAGCCTCCGTTTTCCACCAATATGACTAAGGTAAAAACGCTGTACATAGACGATCTCTGCGTTGACGAGAATATCCGCGGAAAGCACATCGGCACCCTGCTTTTCGATCACGTCAAGGAACAGGCAAAGGAGCTAGGCTGCCAGTACGTCACGCTCAACGTCTGGGAGGGCAACGACAGCGCCCGTCATTTCTACGATAAGATGGGAATGTCCGTCCGGGAAACGATGATGGAAGTACGCCTGTAAACTGCGCCAAAAAAGTATTTGATACAACACAAAAGCCTTAACTGAGCCGATTTTGCCGCACATATTATGCACATATTATGCTATAATATGAACATCAGGCGCTGTGCTGCAAAACAGGGAGGTATTATGGAAAAGAAGATAGAGATAAGGCCGGAAAAGGGCGTGGCCCTGCGCATAAGTATGCCGGGAGCGGTTCAGGATATAAAATTCACGGATATATTGAAATACTGGGATTTCGGCGATGAGGAGAACATAGGGCATATAAGCTGTATGACCAAGGGCAGTCTGGTGATCATGCTTATGCTGACTTCGGACAGGGAGGGCGGCGTTATAGCAGGCTGGGATATAGCAAAGGAGGAGCTGGTGCACCTGTCCGAGGGCTCCTACTGTGTTTCTATGAAGCTTTTCGGAGGGTATCTCTACACGCTGTGCAGGGTGGAGAATTTCGTTGTGCCCAGCCATTTTCAGGTGTACGCTGTCCCGGTGGGGAGCTTCGACCCGGCCGACGCGGGCAGGAGGATATACTGCGAGGCTCCGTGCAGCAGCGCCGGAATGGGAAAGAGTATCCGGCTTGACGTCGGCAGGGGCGGCATAAAGGTCACCGACGGCAGGAATTCCGTGACCTACGCGGAGGATACGGGAGCCCCAGCAGATTCCCCGGCGGAGGGCTTCGGCTACCTGTACAGTATCCCCATGCCGCGCCCCGGCGAGCAAGGCTCCGAGAAGCTGGAGGGTATGTTCACCTGACGGCAAGAAAAAAATCTTGATTACTACTTGAAAAATCCTGCAAAGTATGGTATACTGAAAATAATAGCAGGAAACTGCCCTTAAACGGGAGGTTTCACTGCGACTAAATACGAAAGAGGTGTCCATTTTGAAGCACATCACAACCATCAACAAGGCTAACCTGAAGGCTTCCGCTGTAAAGGGCGGCTGCGGCAAGTGCCAGAGCTCCTGCCAGTCTGCTTGTAAGACCTCCTGCACAGTTGCTAACCAGAAGTGCGAGTCTGAGAAGTAATTTTCTGTCGGATTATCCCCGGTTTACCGGGGAGAAAGACTCCCGCCCCAAGCGGGAATACTTCCGGATATGCCGGGCGGAATATTCCGCCCTGTTTTTTTGATAAAAGGTCACCTCTAAAACCCTCCTTCACGGCAGATTTCTATGACTTATATCATCTGCTTCGTTACCAAACCTTGAAATACATCAAGTATTACTGCGGTTTGGTGCCTTGCATCTGATATAAGTCATGTACGAAATCTGCTCGTGTCCCGGTTTTCAGAGGTGACCAAAAGATTTTTGATATAGAAAGGCGATAACCAAATGATACATAAGTTCAGGCAGCTCGGATACAATATAGTGCTCGACGTCAACAGCGGCGCCGTTCACCTTCCGGACGACTGCGCCTACGATATGCTGGATTTCCTTGACGCTCCCATGACCGAGGAAATGCCCGCAGACCTCCCCGCAAAGCTCGCGAAATACTCCGAAACAGAGGTCCGCGAGAGCTACGCGGAGCTCTATCAGCTCTACAAGGACGGGCAGCTCTTTGCGGAGGACGATTACGAGAAATACAGCAACACCATGGTGAAGTCCCCGGTAAAATCCATGTGCCTGAATGTTGCTCATGACTGCAACCTCCGCTGCGAGTACTGCTTCGCGCAGCAGGGCGATTTCGGCGGCGACCGCTGCATCATGACCCCCGAGACCGGCAGAAAGGCTATCGACTTCCTTATTGAGCGCTCAGCAAACCGCGAGCAGCTCGAGCTGGACTTCTTCGGCGGCGAGCCGCTTATGGCTTGGGATACTGTCGTTGCCACCGTTGAGTACGCGCGTTCCATTGAGAAGCAGCACGGAAAGCACTTCCGCTTCACCATCACCACCAACGGCCTGCTGCTGGACGACAAGAAGATAGAGTACATCAACCGCGAGATGAGCAACTGCGTGCTCTCCCTTGACGGCAGGCGCGACGTTACCGACCGCGTGCGCAAGACCCTCAACGGCAAGAGCTGCTTCGACATAATCGTGCCGAAGTTCCAGAAGCTGGTGCAGAGCCGCGGCACCAAGGACTACTATGTCCGCGCCACATTCACGAAATACAACCTCGACTTCACGGACGATATCCTCGCGATGAGGGATATGGGCTTCGTGCAGCTCTCCGCTGAGCCGGTAGTGACCGACCCGGCTATGCCGTGGGCTATCCACGAGGAGGATCTCCCGCGGGTGTTCTCCGAGTATGACAAGCTCTGCGATGTAATGGCTAACCGCACGGAAGACAAGTTTAACTTCTTCCACTTCATGGTCGACCTGAACGCAGGTCCCTGCGCCATCAAGAGACTGAGGGGCTGCGGCTGCGGCAACGACTACGTTGCAGTCGAGCCGCATGGCGATATCTACCCCTGCCACCAGTTCGTTGGTATGGAGCAGTGGAAAATGGGCAACCTATATGATGGAACGTTCAACGATGACATCAAGACCTACTTCTCCAAGGTGCACGTTTACAGCAAGGAAGGCTGCCGCAACTGCTGGGCGAAGTTCTTCTGCTCCGGCGGCTGCAACGCGAACAGCTTCCAGTATGAGGGCGACGTGAAGAAGCCCTACAAACTCGCCTGTGAAATGCAGAAGAAGCGTCTGGAATGTGCGATAGCCCTCGCCGCTGACCGTGCAGTCAAGGGTCACGAGGCTCCGACTATGAGCGAAGCTCCGGCAAGCATGGGTTAAACAGACGGGTGATAAGGGCGCATCTGCGCTTTTGTCATCAGTCTGAAAATGTGGAAATCAAATCACACTTTTTTCCTTTTTTTGTTCAGCCTTATTTAATTGATTGTTCAAATTTGTTTCACCTAAATGACACAAAGACCTGTTATACTTAAATCACAGCAAGGGAAACGGCGGACAGCCGGAAAGCCCCCGGTGCAAACGGTTTGACGAAAGGACGAATGATCTATGTATGAATATAACAACAACGGCATGAACGAACAGAATCAGCAGAATACTCAGAACGCCCAGTTTCAGGGTAATTTCTCCACAGAGCAGAAGCCCCCGAAGAAGCCCCACAAGACCGCGAAGGTCGTAGCGCTTGTCGCAGCGATAGCAGTCCTCTGCGGAGGTCTTGGATTCGGCGGAGCCTACCTCGGCAATACCGCAAGCAAGATAATCATGCAGGGCGCGCAGAACGTCCGCGACAATATCAACAGCGGAAGCACGAATACATCTGCTGATGCCGCCGCTTCTGACAGCGCGGACAACAGCAGCCTTGCCGCTGACGCACAGGAGGTGCTCGACGCGCTCTCCTCTGACGCGGCAACACATAACATCACCACCGGCGAGCGCAACAGCGACGGCAGCTACGCCTATACCCGCGACCTTGTTGCGGCGGTAAAGGATTCCGTTGCGTACATCGAGGTGTATGTAAACTACCGCGGTAAGGAGACCCTCTACGGCGCAGGCAGCGGCGTGGTCATTTCCAAGGACGGATACGTTATCACGAACGCGCACGTTGTCGAGAACGACTACTACACCGTCAGCAAGGTAGTTGTAAACATCAACACCACCGACCCGAATGACGGCACCAGCGTTTCCACACCTTACACAGCTACCATCGTAGGTTCTGATTCCGATACGGATATCGCAGTGCTGAAGATCGACGGCAGCAATTTCCAGGCGGCAAAGCTCGGCGATTCCGATGAGCTGAGCCTCGGCGACGATGTTGTTGCGATAGGCAACCCGATGGGCCTTGAGACCTCCGTTTCCAAGGGCGTTGTTTCCGGTCTGAACCGTCAGGTTTATGACGATAACAGCGTTTCCGCTATCCAGACCGATACGGCGATAAACAGCGGTAACTCCGGCGGCGGACTGTTCAATATGTACGGCGAGGTAGTCGGCATAGTAAACATGAAGCTCGTAAACGACAACGCAGAGAACCTGAGCTTTGCCATCACCATAAACGACGCTAAGTCCGTCATCAACGACCTCATTACCAAGGGATATGTTTCCGGACGTCCGATACTCGGCATCACCTGCCTCCAGATAAGCGATTATCTCGGCGCAGTGCAGAACATGACCCCTGGTCTGCTGGTAACTGATATCGACCAGAACCTTGCGATAGCCAAGAGCGACCTTGTAGTCGGCGATACCATCACAGCGATAAACGGTACAGATGTCCGCACGGT
>CALBGD010000238.1 GCA_937893735.1 uncultured Clostridia bacterium
TACAACCCGTTCAACTACGTTTATGACCGCGATGGCAACGTCAATAAGTCCTATGTTCTGAAGATGATAAACTGCCTTATGAAGAATACCAAAAAAGAGGGTTCCTCTGGCGGCGACCAGTTCTGGGACGATGCTACACAGGCGCTGCTGCTTGCAATATCGTTCTATCTGCTTGAAAAGGCAGAGCCGCAGGACAGAAATTTCGGCATGGTCATGAAAGTCATGAAGCTGGCGGAAATCAGTGAGCAGGACGAAAACATGAAGTCCCAGCTTGATGAAATGATGGACGAGCTTTACGCAGAAAACCCTTACAGCATGGCAGTTACATACTACAAGGACTTCAAGAAAGCTCCTGCGGAAACGGCAAAATCAATCCTTATTTCCGCTGCTGTCCGGCTGCAAGCGTTCAATCTGCCAGAGGTCGGAAATCTTACCTTTACGGATAATATCCACCTTGACACCCTCGGCGATAAGAAAACAGCGCTGTTCGTAATCATTCCGTCCTCGGATGCGACATTCAATTTCTTGGCGGCGATGATGTACACGCAGCTATTCGATACACTGTACGATACAGCAAACTTTAAGTACGGCGGCAGACTCCCGGTACACGTCCGCTGCCTGCTTGATGAGTTCGCGAATATCGGAACGATACCGGATTTCGACAAGCTCCTTGCAACAATGCGTTCAATGGAGATTTCAGCGAACATAATCATTCAGAACTTGGCACAGCTCAAAAAAATGTATGATAAATCATGGGAGATTGTCACAGGTAACTGCGACAGTCTTTTATTTTTAGGCGGACAGGAAGCAAGCACTCTTGAAGCAATATCCAAATCTCTCGGCAAGGAAACGATTGATGTTGTTTCACAGAACCGCACACGTTCCCACCGAAACAACTCATCATCGGAAAACAACAGCATTATGGGACGTGAGCTTATGACCCCGGACGAGCTTAAAGTAATGCCGCCGATGGAATGCGTTCTTATTATCAGAGCATTCTATCCTTTTAAATGCCACAAATTCAATATTGAAAAGCACCCCAACTACAAGTATCTCGAGGACAGCAATAAAGATTACGCTTACGAAGTAGAGAAAATCAAAACGCTGTCCATGCCTGATAACGCCGAGCTGCATACAGAGCAGCTTGAACCCAAAGACAAGATATCCATACCTGACATAGAGGAGGAAAAAATGATGGCAGATATAGACATTCCTGATGAGGATATCAATGTAAACAGCAATGTTTCCATTGATGATGAATTCGCACCGGAAGCGGAAACGGAAGTCACTCCAACAGAAAAGCTGTTCCAGGTGGACAGCATGGAGGATGAGGAGCTACCGGACGACCTTCAAGTGCTTAATCTGGACAAGCCTACCGTTATCACCGAAGATGATTTGTTCGGTTTCGAAGATGATGATAGTTCAGACCTTTTCTGAAAATGTGCTACATATAGCACAAACATTTTGGATACTTCCGCATGGTGCGGTTGTACATATATATTTTTTATAGGAGGTTTTCTGATATGGAAAACAACAACACCCTCGCTGTGAAGAACACAGCAAAGCACTCTGTAAAAGGCTTTATCGCAGCTCTCAACGCAAAGCGCAAGAAGCTCATGCTCTCCATTTCCACCATGGTGGCTATGAGCATGGTCACTGCTATCTCTGCTTTTGCTGAGGGCGGCGGAGCAGGAACAAACAATGCCGGAGAAGAACAGTTCAACACCGTCATTCAGTTCTTTGCTACATGGATCGGACGTATCGGTCTTGTTGTCGGCTTTATCGGCGCAGTTATGTTCGGTCTGGCTATCAAGAACGATGACGCAGACGCAAAGACCCGTGGTCTTATGACGATGGCGTCCGGATTTGTAGTCTACGCTGTAACATTCGCGCTCGATATGTTCGGCATTACCGCCTAATCATCGCTAACTCTTAACTACGCGAACAAGACAAGTAATTGTGTGCTATATGTAGCACACTTTTTTGTTGCATAAGCACACAATGCTTGCACTTTGAAATGGAGGGAGTAATTTGACTAACTATGAACAGTGTCAAGCTACGATAAGAGGACTTGTAAATCAAATCAATTCAATGATGGCAGCCATCGTTGACCTTCTGAAAGATAAAACTCTCATATCTAGTATAAATAGTGACACCCGTTTGTCTGGAATAATAAGTGCAATTCAGGCAACGGCACTTGTTTTATGCACGCTTTTCTTTTTAATAGATTTCTTTACAAAAACACTACATCTTCAATGGGTAACATGGGAAAATGTTCTCATGCTTTTTTTAAAGCTTTTTGCTGCAAAGGTATGTGTAGAAAACTCCGTCTGGATAACAGACTGTATATATAATGGCTTGACTTCAATAATGGATACCGTCAGCGAAGCCGATGGGTTCTATGTAACTTCGATAATAAAGGACATTGAAACAGACTCGGATACCAGCTGGTATAACGCATCGCTATTATTCGTTACTAGGGACGAAGCAAATATGATTTGGAATAGCGTAGACGCAGGGTTGTTCAACTTCCAGCCAGTTTTACTGAATGCCAGAATACAAATACAAGGATTGCTTATGCTTGCAGTTATGGGCGTTGCAAATGTAATTGTTCTTGGGCGAGTGTTTGAAATAATCGTATATACGTTAGTTGCTCCCGTTCCTCTCTCAACATTTTCATGTGAAGGCTTGGCTGATATCGGGAAAAACTTCTTAAAAGGATATGCAGCTGTAAGCATTCAAGCTCTTGTTATATTAATCATGTTTGTCGCATATTCGTCTGTTTCAAAAGTACTGACTGATAATGCAAGTATTATGGGTTCGGGAATTGGAGGAATAGTGTTGACATTCACATTAGGCTTGGGCATTAGTCAATCCAGTAATTGGGCAAAACGAATATGCGGCGCGTCATAAAGGAGTGTAAGGCATGATTGAAATAAAAGTTCCAAAAGAAATCACCGAATATAAGTCCAAATTCATGTTCGGGCTTACTGTTCGGCAGTTCATTTCTCTCGCCGCAGCACTCGGAATATGTGTTCCTCTCTACATATTCGGAAAGAATTTTATGCCCGAAGACCTTGTGTCATGGCTTATCATGCTGATAGGCGCACCAGTTCTCGCATTTGGATTTTTCAGATTTCACGGCATGACTTTTGAGCAGTTTTTGCTACTAATATTCCGCCAGAAATTCGTTGAACCGCAGCGCAGGAAATATATAGAGCTGCCTGTGTTCTGGTACTGCCGGGAGGAAATCATAGAAGAAGAAATAGCACATCAGACCGCCGCAATCAAACGGCAGAAAGGCAGGAATAAAGATGGCAAGTAATGCAAAAGAAACGGATAAGCTCCGCCTGGCAAAGAAGAAAAAACCCAGAAAGACAAAAGAACGTTCCGTCCGCAAAAAGGTAGCACGTTCAGTTCAGGACACTATCCCATACGAACACGTTTGCAACAACTATATCTTTGAGGTGGAGAAGAACCATTATTCAAAGACATATTCTTTTTCAGACGTGACCTATACTGCTGCCAGCAATGAAGAACAGGAACGTATCTTCCTTGCATACGGCGATCTTCTCAACAGCTTTGATACAACAGATGATATACAGATTACGCTGCATAACAACGTCATTAACGAGCGTGAATTCAAAGAGCGAATATTGCTGAAACACATGGACGATGGCTATGACGAATACCGTGACGAGTATAACGAAATGCTGCTTGATAAAATGCAGCAAGGACAGAATGGCATTACCACAAAAAAATACATCACCGTGACTGTAACAGCAGTTGACCTCCAGACGGCGCAGCAGAAATTTACCACAAATGAGCTGCACATGAGAGCCTCGTTCCAGAAAATCGGCAGCAACCTTGTACCTCTCAAAGCAAATGAACGTATCCGTATCATCGCGGATATTTTCCGTGGAGTAAACAAGGATATCAGAGCAATATCTTCATCAGAATTCAATCGCGGTGCAGAAAAATCACTCTGCTGCCCGGATTACTTTGAGTTCAAAAAGGATTACTTCCTGTTTAACGATACATATGCTCGAATGCTGTTCGTGCGGCAGCTCCCCAGCTCGTTGCAGGATAAAATCCTTAGTGATATCTGCGAAACCTCTTTACCGCTGATTGTAACTGTAAATATTGCTCCTGTCGATCCGGCTGAAGCACAGAAAAAGGTAAAACGTCAGCTGACAAATATGCGCTCTAACAAAATCCAGGCTGAAAAGAAAGCAGCCAGACACGGCGTTGTCAGTGACGTTATTTCTGATGACCTGAAACAGTCCCTCGCCGAAGCTGAGGAGCTGCTTGACGACCTCCAGAGCAAGAACCAGAAAATGTTTCTGCTAAATCTTGTCGTTATGGTGACAGGCAGTTCTTTTGACGAGCTTGACGCGAGTACGGAAAAGATAGAAGCTGTATTCCGCAAGCACGTCTGCACAAGTTCCCGTGCTGATTTCCAGCAGGAAGATTGTCTTGCAAGCTGCCTTCCTCTTGGAAATTGCCGCCTTAATGTCAGACGTACTCTCACTACCGAAAGCGCCAGCGTATTCAATCCTTTCAATTCTAAGGAGCTTTCACAGGTCGGCGGTATGTACTACGGCTTAAACCAGACTACCAACAACCTGATTATCTTCAACCGCACCTCTCTCACCAACGCAAACGGATTTATTCTCGGCTGCCCCGGCTCCGGTAAGTCCTTTTCCGCAAAGCGCGAAATGCTGAATGTTTTCCTCGCCAGCAACGATGATATAATCATTGTGGATCCGGAACGTGAATACACAAACCTCGGCAGAGCGCTCGGCGGCGAGCTTATATACATCTCCGAAAGCAGTCCCTCTCACCTCAACCCGCTGGAGATAGCCCCTGAAATGTTCAGCGCAGATGATGAGGATCCGATAAGCAGCAAGTATGATTTCTTCCTGTCATTCTTCGAAACGATAATGGGACGTACAGGAATATCCCCAGAACAGCGCACAATCATCGACAACTGCCTGCATGAAGTTTACAAGGACTACATGATGGGTAAGACAAAGGAAATGCCCACTCTTACGGACTATTACAATATCCTTAAGCAGCAGACATCTGAAGAAGCCAAAGCTCTTTATATGTCGTTGGAGCTTTATGTAAACGGCTCTATGAAAGCATTCTCCTACCCGTCGAATGTGGACGTGAATTTTCCTATCCCAGCAACGTGAACGTCAACAACCGTGTCGTTGTGTACGATATCAAGGATTTGGGCAAGCAGCTCAAACCACTCGGCATGATGGTCGTTCTTGAAAACCTTTGGGACAAAATCGTCCGCAACCGTGACCGGGGTATCAGAACGCGAATATACATAGACGAGATTTATCTTCTTTTCAGAAATGAAGAAAGTGCAAACTTCCTCTATGAGCTTTACAAAAGAGCAAGAAAGTGGGGCGGTATTCCGACAGGTATCACGCAGAACGTTGAGGACTGCTTGAAATCCGACACGGCACGTTCCATGCTCTCCAACTCGGAATTTATACTCATGCTTAATCAGGCAGCAAGCGACAGAGATAAGCTCTCGCACCTGCTAAAAATACCGGACACCCTAATGAACTTTGTCACAGGCGCACCCGCTGGCAGCGGACTGATATACTGCGGACTTAATGGCAGCTTGCCGTTTAAGGACGACTTCCCGACAGACACTAAGCTGTACAAGCTTATGACAACAAAGTTTGGTGAATAACCATGAACAACCTCAATCAGCCCAAAACAGAACTTCACAAGAAGCAGAATACCGATAATCTATCCAAAAGCATAAACCGAACTGTCGATAACCGGCGGGGCAATATGCTGGATATGACTGACGGCAGAAAAAAAATAAGTGCTGATTATTCCGGGAAACGTACAATTTACCCCATGAAAGGCAGCCGGCGAATATCTCCTCGAGAATTTGCAAATTCAAAGGCAAAACGCTTTGAAAAAGTTGCCCGAGAACCCGGAAAGAAATACAGACTGCCCAAAGTAAATACTGCTGATAAATCCTCGCTTGATACTCTGGCTTTTTCGAACAGGAAAACATCTCCGAACAGCCGAAGCAGACTGCTGG
>CALBGD010000239.1 GCA_937893735.1 uncultured Clostridia bacterium
CTATCCCTGCGTGGCTTGTAGGGTTTTACCGGTAAATATATTATAACAGGAGGAAAAAATTATGCCAACCAAACTTACAAAGGACTTACTCAAGGAAAAATTTGTTGAAATGTGCCGCGAGGACATGTCCGAAAGCAATTATCAGAATCGCGTCAATATGGGTATACAGTCATATGCAAAGCTGACTGAAATGGCTCAGGAAACGGACAGCCCGGCTCGCGCGGCGCTGTTTTACACCATGAGCAACTATCTTGACGATGTTCTGAAGCTCTATACCAAGCACGGACTCGGAAGAGTAATGAGCGGAAAATACGACAACGACCTGTATAGAAAGATGAAAAAAGACGGTCTGCTGGATACGACCGCGCCCAATGAATCAGACAGACATCAGCAGATCGAATTTAAAACAAAGGTGGACGATGAATTCAGCCGGTTGTATGAATCCTGCAATTTTGATGATTCCCCCGAAGTGACCGGGTACAACGAAGCAAAAGAAGCTCTGGACGAAAAAATCAACGAATTCACGAACAGCCATGGCAATCTTCAGGCGACGATAGCGTCCGCGCCATTTCTGAAAGCGTATGATACTAAGAAACTGATTGCGATATGCAATGTGGTCGAAAAGCTTAGCAACGGCACGGAACTTGACGAAAATACATTCAGCAAAGAGGAGCGTTCCTTTATTTCCATCGCCGCAGATACCGCTTCCAGAAGTTTCGACCGGGCTGTTTTAAGCGAGGACAGCGAGTATTTCTCAAAGGAGCAGTCAGAACAGATACGCCTGCGTGTGAACAAGCTTGACGGAAAGGAGAACGACACAAGCGTTGCCGTGAAGCTTACGGATAACTGCAAACGATCTGCTGCCGCACTTTATTCCATGGGTACGGAGAACATCGTTGTCAACTCAGAACAGCTTGGTATTGACGATTCCGATGAAGCTAAGAGTTCTGCTGATGTTCTGCTTGACAATCAGTTATAATGCCTTAATAGAATGATGAAGTTCGACACGCTTTCAGAGGGGAAGTTCGCTGTGTTCTCACTGAGCAATTCATTGGAGCTTTCCAAGATGACCGCTTCTGAGTTCATTGAAAAGGCAAAGCAAGACGATACTTCTGTCGAGCAGTGTCAGTGGGCCGAGAAAATGACAGACGCATTCCTTGAAAAGCTCAACAAAAACGGCGGTGAATACACGATCGACAACCTGATGGTGGACGGTAAGTTCATCGAAGGCGTATCCGATACGGATAAGAAAGAAAAATTCGTAGCGGCGGCGCTTGACGGAAAGAAACTCGACCTTGCGACAATGGAAAAGGACAACAACGGAAATATCACCAGCGGCAAGACCATGCCCATTCAGCTCAACGACTGCATGGAGAAATCCTGGAGCTTCATCGAGTGGCTGAAAAGCCTGTTCGGACTTGACCGGGAATCCAGAGTAAAGGCGGCAAACGAGAGCGTGCGTGATGAAAGCAAGCGCCAGAACAATCAGGAGCGCATAAAAATGTCGTTTGAAGATCTGCTCGGCAATTCCGGGAACACCCGCAAAACGGTAAAAAGCCAGTCCTCTGAAAAGGAGAACTCGCTTGAAAGAAAATCTCTTGACGAATCCATCTTATAATTGATCTGCGAGGAGAAAACATGGGACTCATAAATCTTGTTCATATTTCACTGGAGGCGTGGGGAACACTGTTTTCTCTTATCGCCGCAATATGCGTGATGATAAATCCGGACACCAACCGGGTAAGACAAAAGCATCTGTTCATAATGCTCCTGCTGGGCTCGGCGCTGATGGTCACGGACGCCTTTGCATGGGCTTTTCGCGGGAATGCAAGTTCTCTTGGATTTGTGATGGTCAGAATGAGCAATTTCTGCGTGTTTGTCCTGGGATATGTTATCATGGCCTGCTTTACGCGGTACTGCTGCGACTGTATGCCACAGCCGATCAGCCGGAATGCGCTTGTCGTCAAGCTGATGATATATCTGCTGGCGCTCATCGGAATAGGGCTTGTTATACTTACACAGTATAATGGGTTCTTCTACTACTTTGATGAAACCAACACTTACCATCGGAGCAGCTTCGGCTGGCTTTCTCAGGTCATAGGCATTGTCGGGATACTGCTTGACCTTGTGCTTGTGCTGATGAACAGGAAAAATCTCACCAGGTTCGGATTGCTGTCGCAGCTTTCGTATATAGTACTTCCGGCGATATCAATGATAATACTGGTGTTTTTCTACGGAATATCGCTTATGCATATCGCGATAGTGGCTTCCATGATGTTTATGTTCATAAGCAGCCAGATAGAGCTGTCAAGGGCGTATGCCGACCAGCAGAAAAAGCTGAACGAAATGCGCATAGACCTGATGATATCCCAGATAGGTCCGCATTTCATGTTTAATTCCCTGTCTGTGATAAAGTATCTCTGCATGACCGATCCGGAAAAGGCAACTCAGGCGGTGGACGACTTTTCCTCGTATCTGCGCACGAATTTTGATTCGCTGACCGAGAAAAAATGTGTGGATTTCCAGAGCGAGCTTGAACACACGCAGCACTATCTCTCGCTTGAAAAACTTCGCTTCGGAAAGCGGGTCAATGTTGAATACGAGATAGAGGAAACAGATTTCCGCCTGCCGGTGCTGACGCTGCAGCCGATAGTTGAGAACGCTGTAAAACACGGCATCACCAAACGCCCGGAGGGGGGAACTGTTAAGATATCCACCAAGGCGTGCAAGACCGGAGGTTATCTGATAACCGTGCAGGACAACGGCGTTGGCTTCGACCCCAAGCTGCCGCCGGAGGGACCCGGCGCGCATATCGGTGTGAAGAACGTAACTGAACGTCTCCACAGTATGTGCGGCGGTGAACTATATATGTCGAGCAAGGTGGGAGAGGGAACTAAGGTTCAGATATTTATTCCACAGGTGGAGGGAGTCACAAAATGAGAATGATCGCAGTTGATGACGAACAGGTAAGTTTAGGTCTTCTCTGTGCGGAAATACGCAAGGTGGTCCCGCAGGACGAGCTGGTGACGTTCAGCCTGCCGCATGAGGCGCTTGAATACGCGAAGAGCAACTCGTTCGACGTAGCATTTTTCGATATAGAAATGCCCGGAATGAACGGCATCGAACTGGCAAAGAAGATAAAACAGCTCCAGCCGCGTACAAATTTCATTTTCGTCACTGCGTATACCAAGTACGCACTGGACGCAGTTCAGCTTCATTCCAGCGGATATCTGCTGAAGCCCGTGACCTCCGCTGCCATAAAGCAGGAGCTTGACAATCTGCGTTTTCCTAAAACCTATGCAGGCGATCATATCTTTGTCCGCACATTCGGGGAGTTTGAGCTTTCGGTAAACGGCAGCGCAGTGCATTTCCGGCGCTCGAAGTCAAAGGAGATGCTTGCCTACCTGGTCGATTGCGGCGGTAATGGCGTAACAAGAAAGGAACTGGCGGCCGCTTTGTTCCCTGACGAGGAGTATTCCCTGTACACGCAGGATTATATGAACAAGGTCATAAGCGAGCTCGAACGTTCGCTGAAAGAGGCCGGCGCGGAAAAAATATTAGTACGCCGCAGGAATTTTTATGCGGTAGACCAGACGCAGTTTTCATGCGATCTGTATGACTACATAAAAGGCTCACCATCGGCTGTTAATTTATTTAACGGAGAATATATGCTTCCGTTTAAATGGGGCGCAGCAGCTATAAAGAAATACATCTGAGGAAAGCTGCGTATAATTAAAGGGTGCTGTCCGTCTGGACAGCACCCTGTTTTTATTTGACCTGTGGAATTTCGTTTATGGCTGTCTGTCAGGACTTGCCCATGCTGCCCTTGGATTTCTCGTTTTCGAGCTGTTTTTCCGATGGAGCGGGCGCTTTGGAAACCTTCTTTGAGCTGCCGCCGGCAAGCTCGTTAAAGCCCATCTTCTCGCGGACGGGTGCCTTCTCCTTCACTTCCTGCCCTAGAGTCTTGCTGAACGATTCGGTAAGGTTCTTCTCAAAACCCTTGGGGAGGAACTTCGCAATATTTGCCTTTGAATTAATTATTCTCTTTTCATGGCTACGAACAGATGATTCATTGTTGGAAATCAATCCAAGGCGGGATATTGTGAAGTGCTCCGGGTCGAGCCGCATATAATCCATGTCCTTTGAGGTCCTGCGGAGGTATTTCTGGTTCAGTTCGTCCATTATGCCGCTCTGATAATAACCATCGCTGCCAGAGCAGGCGGAACCCATACTGTTGATCTCTCTGCACAGTTTCTCATCGGTGATTATGTCGCCGATGGTCTTTTTGCCCTTGGTCCAGTCAACAGCACCCTCAAGGAAACGCTTGCTATATGCAGCATTATCTATTTTGGTCAGCTCATCGTCATCTTCCGGTATGTCGCCGTTCATATAATTGCTGGTCAGATAAATTATGTACTTGTCATAAGCCGATGAGAAAGTCTGTAATGGGGTCA
>CALBGD010000240.1 GCA_937893735.1 uncultured Clostridia bacterium
GTACGGCTGTCTGTGGCCCATCTTTCTCTTGCTGCTCTTCTTGGGCTTGTAGGTGAAAACGGTGATCTTCTTGGACTTGCCGTTCTTGAGCAGGGTAGCCTTTACGCTTGCGCCGTCAACATAGGGAGCGCCTACCTTAACGCCGTCGTCCTTGCCTACCATGATAACCTTGTCGAATGTGATCTCGCCCTCGGCTTCAAGCTTCTCGATGAAAACGATGTCGCCTTCCTTGACCTGATACTGCTTTCCGCCTGTTTCAATTACTGCGTACATTTTATATACCTCTTCTTAATCAGACTCGCTGCGCCAGGGTTGCATTTCTGCGCTTACTGAGCGAAATCCGCAAATGGACATAACTCACCCTGCACAAGCGGCAGAATCATTATAACACATTAATTTCTCTTTGTCAAGGGGGCAGGTACAGTTTTTTTCCTGATTTTTTCTGCTGATTTACTCAAAATATCAAGACGGCGCGGGGAAATCATGCTATAATATAAATGTAAGCTTACAGAACACACAAGGGAGGTGCCGCCGTGGAAGCCGAAAAGCTGAACACCCTGACAATGGCGCTGGAATACATCGAGAAGAATCTCGCCGGGGAGCTGTCGCAGGAGGAATGCGCGCGTTATTCCTGCTGCTCGCTGTCGGGGCTCCAGAAGCTGTTCCGCAGCGTATTCCACAAGAGCGTCGGCGATTATGTCAGCCGCCGGAGGCTCACCGCCGCCGCGCGGGAGCTCCAGAGCCGCGAAAGCTCCACGCTGGAGATAGCGGTGAAATACGGCTGGGGAAGCGCGGAGGCGTTCACCCGCGCCTTTTCGCGGGTCTGGGGAGTCACTCCCACGGAATACCGCAGGAGCTGGCGCTTTTCCGGGCTTTGCCCGCGGCTGGACTTCCCGAGGGAATTCATGCGCGAAGGAGAGCTTATCATGACCCACAAATACGATATTTCAGAGCTTTACGACTACATCAAATCCAAGCAGGGGACGTACATTCTCAGCTTTGACACCGCACATCTCATGGAAATAAACGACAGCTACGGCCGCGAAGCCGGCGATAAGGTAATTCTGGAATGCCTGCACAGGATAGACCGCGAGTGCTCCGGAGGAATGATGATGTTCCGTATCGGCGGCGATGAATTCGTGATGATGACCGGACTTTCCGACAGGCAGGAGGTGGAGGAGCTGGCGCGGAGGATACTCTCCCACAACGGTGAAGCCGTGTCCCACTCCGGGACTGAGATTCCGGTGAATATGCGTGCCGGAGCCGTTCTGCTGAAGCCCGGAAAGCTCAGTTACAGCGAGCTTTTCACCGAGCTTGTCAGCGCGCCCGCCGATATTCCGGGCGATGTGAGATTCTGATAAAAAGCGGGAGGTTTTGAAGCCTCCCGCACTTTTTATTTAGTCTGCATAATCAGAACCGTACTCTCTGATCTCCAGAGCCTTGATGGCCTCAACAGCGTCCCAGTAGAAATGCTCCTCGCCGATACGCTCGCGGAATCCGGCTCTGTCCATCATCTCGCTGACTGCGGTCTGCACTCCGGTGAAGGAAATCTGCGTGCCTTTCTCGCGGAGCGTGTTATAGAGCTTCTCCAGCTCGGACAGCGAAACATCGTCCGCAGTAGGAACTCCGCGCATTGAGAGAATGACCTGCTGTGCGCCCTCCAGCGAGGAAAGCGCGGTTATCAGCTTCTCCTGAGTTCCGAAGAACAGCGGTCCGGAAACGTAAACTACCTTGAATTCCTCGTGATGGCCGGACTTTACCTTGCCCTCCAGCCTGCTCTCGTCGATATCGCTGGAAACCACGCGGAGCTCGCAGCTCTTGACGATGAATACCAGCATTGCAGCAACAACGCCGATAACTATTGCAATAGTCAGGTCGAATACAACGGTGGAAACCATCGTCAGCACATACTGCATG
>CALBGD010000241.1 GCA_937893735.1 uncultured Clostridia bacterium
CTATGTCCATGACATGAGCGCCCGCCGCGATACGATGAACTGCTGCCTGTTTGATGTAAAGAGCGTGCTGGAGGGCGGCTTTGAGATGGGAAATCTCTGGTACAACGAGCCTAAGACCCTTGCGGTCGCATTCGATGTCATCGGAGATATCACGCTGTCCGCTGCCAGCCAGCAGTACGGAGGCTTCACCGTGCCCAGCGTTGACCTTCTGCTGGAGCCGTATGCTGAGAAGTCCTACAAGAAGCAGTATGACCGCTATAAGAGTCTCGGACTTTCTGACGAAATAGCGGAGCGCGAGGCGATGGCTGACGTCAAGGTGGATTTTGAGCAGGGCTTCCAGGGCTGGGAGTACAAGTTCAACTCCGTAAGCTCCAGCCGCGGCGACTATCCGTTTATCACCATGACCGCGGGCACCGGCACCGGAAGATTCGCCAAGATGGCTAGCATAACCATGCTGGACGTCCGCCGCAAGGGTCAGGGCAAGAAAAACTGCAAGAAGCCGGTGCTTTTCCCGAAAATCGTGTTCCTTTATGACGAGAACCTCCACGGCCCCGGAAAGCCCCTGGAGGACGTATTCAGAGCCGGGATCGAGTGCAGTCAGAAGGCTATGTACCCCGACTGGCTGAGCCTTTCCGGAGACGGCTATGTTGCTTCCATCTATAAAAAGTACGGCAGGATAATCAGCCCGATGGGCTGCCGCGCGTTCCTTTCTCCGTGGTTTGAGAGGGGCGGCATGGAGCCGGCTGACGAAAACGACAAGCCGGTATTTGTAGGAAGATTCAACATAGGCGCTGTATCGCTCCACCTGCCGATGATCTATGCAAAGGCTCAGCAGGAGAGCAGGGATTTCTTTGAGGTGCTGGACTATTACCTGAACCTCATCAGAAAGATACACATACGCACCTACGATTATCTCGGCGAGATGAAAGCAAGCACCAATCCGCTGGCCTACTGCGAGGGCGGATTCCTTGGCGGACACCTCGGTATCCACGACAAGATAAAGCCGCTGCTGAAATCCGCGACCGCTTCCTTTGGAATCACTGCGCTCAACGAGCTCGAGGAGCTTGCGGACAAGAAGTCCCTTGTTGAGGACGGCAGCTTCTCTCTCAAGGTCATGGAGTTCATCAACAAGCGTATCAGCGATTTTAAGAAAGAGGACGGGCACCTTTACGCGATATACGGCACTCCCGCCGAGAATCTCTGCGGTCTTCAGATAAAGCAGTTCCGCAAGAAGTACGGAATCATCGAGAACGTGTCAGACCGCGAGTATGTAAGCAACAGCTTCCACTGCCACGTTACCGAGGATATCACGCCTATCCAGAAGCAGGACAAGGAGCAGCGATTCTGGGATATGTTCAACGGCGGAAAGATACAGTACGTCCGCTATCCCATCGACTACAACAAGGGCGCTGTGGAAACGCTGGTGCGCCGCGCGATGAAGAAGGGCTTTTATGAGGGCGTAAATCTCTCGCTCGCTTACTGCGACGACTGCGGTTATCAGCAGCTTGAAATGGACGTATGCCCGAAATGCGGCAGCAGCAATCTCACAAAGATAGACCGAATGAACGGATATCTGAGCTATTCAAGAGTTAAGGGCGACACTCGCCTAAATGCTGCGAAAATGGCTGAGATCGCAGACAGAAAGAGTATGTAAAACGAAAGTGAACCAAGTGATATGCGCTACCATAATATAACGACTGATGATATGCTGAATGGCGATGGGCTTCGAACCGTCCTCTGGGTGGCAGGCTGCGAGCATCGCTGCCGCGGCTGTCATAACCCGATAACGTGGGATATAGATGGAGGGATCCCATTTGATGAAGCTGCTGAGCAGGAACTTTTCGAGAAGCTCTCGGTGGACTATATCAGCGGAATAACGTTCAGTGGCGGCGATCCGCTGCACACGCACAACCGCAGTGACCCGGCTTGCAAAGAAAGTCCGCGGGCAGCTTCCGGAAAAGACGATCTGGTTGTATACGGGCTATCTCTGGGAGGACATTCAGGAGCTGGAGATAATACCATATCTTGATGTTATCGTAGACGGTCCGTATATTGAGGCAGTCCGTGATCCAAAGCTCCACTGGAAGGGGAGCTCAAATCAGCGCGTTATAGATGTTCAGGAAACGCTGAGGCTTGGTAAAGTAGTACTTTTTGATTAAGGAGGAGTTATATGAAAAGAATAGCAAAATTCGAAAAAGTAAGCATGAAGCAGTTCAAAGAGAGCTGCGACCGTCCGGACGCCGAGGAGATATACAACGGCATAAAGCTGCCTCACCGTGCGACAGCAGGCTCCGCGGGATATGATTTCTATGCGCCGTATGCGATAACCCTCGCCCCGGGAGAAACCGCTAAGATCCCCACCGGAATCC
>CALBGD010000242.1 GCA_937893735.1 uncultured Clostridia bacterium
CTTGAAATCTATGGCGATGAAGCCGCCCACGGAGGAAGCCATCTGATCCATCAGTCCGGAGGGCTTGCCGAAGAACACGTTCTCAGCGTACTGGGAGATCTGTGCAATCTTTACGGCGCTTATCTGACCGCCGTTATAGAGGTGGGAAAGGATAGTTCCGACCAGAACCTCGAACGCCGCAGAGGAGGAAAGTCCGCTGCCCTTCATTACGTCAGAGGTGGTGTACGCACGGAATCCGCCGATGTGATAGCCGTGCTTCTCAAAACCGGCGGCAACGCCGCGTATCAGCGAAGCGGAGGTGTTCTTTTCCTCGGGAACTGCCTCAAGGTTTGAGAGGTCGATGCTATCCTCGGGGAAGCCCTCGGACTTTATGACGATCTTGTTGTCGTCCGTCTGCTCAACTACCGCGATAACATCGAGGTTCACGCTGGCTGCGAACACCTTTCCGTGATTATGGTCGGTGTGGTTTCCGCAGATCTCTGTTCTGCCCGGCGCGGAGAAGAAACGGTGCTCTCCGACAGAGCCGAAGTAGTCAGCGAAAGCTGCAACGGCGTTCTTGTAGCGCAGCTTCTGCGCCTCGGACTGGGAGGCGGGGTAGATATCCTTGATGGTCGAAATTACAGGTTTCATTTGCTCTTACCTTTCGTTGGTTTTGTATGTCCTGCGCTGAAAGCTCAGCGCCGTTCATTCCTTTTCTTCATAGAACATATGCTTTTTCTTTTCCCGGTGGGAAACTACCGAGAGAACAGGGCCTATCGCCGCGTAGCACATTACAAGCGAGGTTCCGCCCGCGCTCATGAACGGCAGAGGTATGCCCACTACCGGTCCTACGCCGAGGACCATTGCGATGTTTATAATGCAGTGGAACGTCAGCATTGCGAAAACTCCCACGCAGATCAGTTTTCCGAGCGGGTCTATCGCCGCCGAGGCGTCCGACAGGAGCTTAAGGCAGAGGATAGTAAGCATAATGACCACCGCCATGCAGCCGATGAATCCGAACACCATGCCGAGGTATGCGAAGATAAAGTCGTTGTAGCCCTCGGGTACGTAGGTGTAGGTGTCCGCATTAGTTCCAAGCCCGGTGAGCTGTCCTGAGCCCATGGCTACCTTCGCGTTGTACTGCTGGAGGTAGGAGCCCAGCCGTTCGGATTCCTGAAGCTCCTCGTCCCATATCAGCCGGAATCTCTCGCGGTGGTGCTCGCCCATGACGAAGTTCCACGCAACGTAGGCAATGACCGGCACGGAGGCCAGCCCGGCGAGGATATACTTCCAGGACATTCCCCCTGCGAACATCATGCAGATGAATATGAACAGGAACACCAGCGCAGAGCCTGCGTCGCCCTGTATCATGATTATCCCGAACGGGATAAGGAAGTGTATGCACAGAAGTGCGGCAGCGAGTTCATCTTATCGCCAAGCTTTGCGATGTGCCATGCGAGCGAAAGTATGAACGCGAGCTTCAATATTTCAGAGGGCTGTATCGTGATGACGCCGAGATTCAGCCATGCAAGGTCGCCGGCGCGGGTCACTCCCAGAGGGGTCCACAGCAGAAGCTGGAGTATCACGGCAAGCGGTCCGTAGACGTACCAGTATTTGGAAAGCCGCTTGTAGTCTATCATTCCGATTATCAGCGCCGCCCCGATGCCCAGCGCGCAGGCAACGACCTGAGTTTCGATGTCGTCCTGCTTGACGTAGCCGAGATTATTGAGCGTGCTCAGAAGAAATATGTCAAACGCCGAAATGCTGAGGCATATCAGCAGAAGTATCCAATCTATGTGCCGGAAATAATTTCCGAGCCATTTCAGAACAGTTTTCATTAATTATACCCGAATGTGAAATTTAAAGCATGGTAAGGGTGTTTGTATTTATACAGTTTTATTATACACTTTTTTTCAGGATATTGCAAGGATAAACCAATGTAAATAAGCCTTAACGTGAATTTTCGCCATTCTTTATAAAAACCTGCGGGAATTTGAAAAATCTTAGGTTATTTTGATATTTACGTACTGCGGTGCAGTTTCACGGAAAATTTCTTCGAAAAACCAGATTTATGGAAATATGTTCCACATGGAATGCTGAAAATGGCTCACAAAAAAGCAATTTGTGCAAATT
>CALBGD010000243.1 GCA_937893735.1 uncultured Clostridia bacterium
GCATATGAAGACCTCCGGCAAGAGCCTGGAATACTTCGACCCCGAGACCAACGAGAAATACATTCCATATGTTATCGAGCCGTCTCTCGGCGTTGAGCGTCTGTTCCTCGCTGTTGTATGCGACGCTTACGATGAGGAGCAGCTTGAGGACGGCACAAGCCGTACCGTTATGCACCTGCACCCGGCTCTGGCTCCTGTCAAGGCTGCGGTTCTCCCGCTGTCCAAGAAGCTCAGCGAGAAGGCGGGCGAGCTCCACGACGAGCTGGCTAAGTACTTTAACGTTGATTTCGATGACGCAGGCGCTATCGGCAAGCGTTACCGCAGACAGGACGAGATCGGTACTCCGTTCTGCATAACCTACGATTTCGACACAGAGACCGACGGCTGCGTAACAGTACGCGAGCGTGACTCCATGCAGCAGGTCCGTATCCCGCTGACAGAGGTCAAGTCCTATATTGAAGAGAGAATTTTCTTCTGACGATATCGTGATATCAAAAATCCCTTCCGGTGCTCCGGGAGGGATTTTTTTCGGTGATAAAACTCCCCCGCTCCTTTTAAGAAGCGGGGGTTACGCATTTCAAATTATCTTCCCATCATCTTTCTGCGGACAAACAGCAGAATGAATACAAGTCCGATGACTGTGGCAGCTATGCCGGCTATAAGAAGTATGGGGTGGGATTTTGTATCCACGCACTTTATGTAGAGCATCGGGCAGTACTCGTCAATGTAATCGTCTGTATAACCGTATGATGTCAGGCACTGGCGGAAGAACTTTTCGTCTTCACTGTCCATTTTTGTGACCTTTCCCTTGAAAGCAACGGGCTGGATAAGGCTGAATTCAGCCTCTGTGGAAGCAGCGTCCACCATATCAGCCTGATTGTCAAGCAGGGATATCAGGTTCTTTTGAGGAGTGTAAAGGCCCATGAATCCGTATTCGTCAGCGTCGATGAGGTAAAAAAATCCGACGGACTTTTTGTCGTCCTGGTCGTATATTCTCTCATAGGAGCCGTAATTGTAAGGCAGCTCACCCTCTACCATCATGCCTTCCTTGTAGTCTGTCATGGTGAGAGTGCTGTAATCTTCGCCCTTTTTGGAGTAGTCCATCATCTCGGCTCCTATCATCACGATAAATACTATTCCGAGAATCAGAAACGTAAGTCCAGTTGTCAGTAATCTGATAGATCTCATTAAATTGTCTTCCTTTTTTCTATTTATTTCGTCAGTCGGTTCGCCGACAAAGTTAATTATATCAAAAAAAATAACGTGTCAATATAAATATATTCCCCGAAAATCGACAGGATTCGGGCTGAATCATTGGATTTTGATATAACATTTAGTAATTTAGGAAACCATTCTGACCTTTAGCATTATCTTAACAATATATTCATTGACATTTAACAAATAGTGTGTTATACTTTTAGTATACAAGGCAATGTAAATAATACCAAAAAATACAAAAGGAGAAGGTTTATGTGGAAAATCACGGAGAAAAAACTGGTCAGTGAGGACGGCGAGGACTACACGGGCTATGGCGTTGCCTGCGGAGAATGTTCAGTGGAGGATATCACCTCCGAGCAGACCGTTATCACAAGACTTGCTGACGAACTGAACAGATATGAGGCTTCCCCGATACATATCTGGGATATCGTCGAAAATTTCCTTGCAGAATTGTAATTGCTTTGTTCCTGAGCCCGTCAAAGGGCAGAAAGAATCCGCCCGGTTTCCCCGCCGGGCGGATTCTTTCTGTGGTATAATTTTTGGATTTATTTATAGAGGCTTCCGTAAGCCGCGCAGGCTCTGTAATCTGCGCCCTCAAGGTCGGTGGTTCCGAATGCGCTCCATGCGTGCGGACGGAACAGACGTTCATCGGACAGGTTGTGCAGGGAAACGGGTATTCTTAGCATACTTGCGAGAGTAACGAGATCCTCGCCGATGTGTCCGTATACGAAGCAGCCGTGATTTGCACCCCAGTTTGCCATAACATTGTACACATCGGAAACGGCTACCTTATCGGAAACCGTGATGGGAGCGAACCATGTAGACGGCCATGTCGGGTCGGTTCTGCCGAGGAGAGTCCTGTTCACATCTTCGGGGAGCTCAACGGTGTAGCCCTCGATTATCTGGATAGTGGGTCCGAGGTGCTTCACATAGTTCACGCGGGCGAACGTGCAGGGCATAACCCCCTGAGTGGAGTAGCTGGAGGAGAATCCGCCGCCGCGGAAATATCCGAGATTTGCACAGGGCCATGTCGTTGCTTTCAGGCAGGCGTTGATGTCCTTTTCGGTCATATCCCACCAAGGCTTCATTACGCTTTCGCCGTTTTCGTCCTTTACTGCGCCTGTGCCGTCAAGAGCGGCAGCGCCGGAGTTTATCAAGTGGATAAATCCATTGGACGCTTTTCCGTCAGGGGTCCAGCCGGTAACTCTCTTCACGGAATCCGGCGACCAGTAGGTGCGCACGTCCGCAAACACTGCGGCTCTGCCAGTAAGCAGGTGCAGGAACATCAGGGCAGTTCCGTTGAGGGTGTCGTTTTCTGTCGCGAAAGGAATAGGCTCGCGGGCGCCGTTCCAGTCGAATGTGGTGTTGAGTATAGCCTCGGTGAAGTCGGCGTTGGGCATGAAATCCGTCCACATTCTCTGACCCTGAAAACCGCCGAGGACTGCGTTCCTGCCCTTGGATTCTTCTAGCCAGCCCATCTCTGCGAGCTTCGGATTGCCCTTAAGTATATCGCGGATAATGCAGGTCATCTTTGCGATGAACTGCCAGTTCTCCTCCTTTTCCTTTGCAGAGAGAACAGGGCGCATATATGTCATGCCGGGAGTAGGGTTGATGTCAACGCCCTCGGGGCACTTTTCCTTTATCCATGCCAGAGCCTTCTTGTATTCTGCCTCGTCATAGATACCGAGCTTTTCGCGGCGGATTATCTCGGTCATGTCTACCCATTCGGGGTGGATACCGAGGTACTCGCGGAAGAATTCTTCGTTGCAGTAGGCTCCGGCGATACCCATTGCCTGAGAGCCGATGTTGACGTAGCTCTTGTTCCTCATATCTCCGACCGCCGCGGCGCAGCGTGCGAAGCGGAGTATCTTATCCTCAACGTCCGCGGGTATAACGGTGTCGTCTGCGTCCTTTACGTCATGGCCGTAGATGGAGAAGCAGGGCATGCCTATCTGCGCATAGGCGGAGTTTGCAGCCGCAAGGAATACGGCGCCGGGGCGCTCAGTTCCGTTGAAGCCCCATACAGCCTTGATGGTGTTCGGGTTCTCGTCTATCACCTGAGTTACATAGCACCAGCAGGGGGTAACGGTCAGCGTGGCAACGATGTTTTCCTTGGAGAACTTGTCGGCGCAGGCAGCGCTTTCTGCGATGCCGCCGATGGTGGTGTCGGCTATCACGCATTCCAGCGGCTCGCCGCTTGCGTGGCGTACTTTTGATGTGATGAGCTCTGCGGCAGCCTTTGCCATGTTCATGGTCTGCACTTCAAGGCTCTCGCGGATACCGAACTGCCTGCCGTCAATGACAGGTCTTATTCCGATTTTAGACAGCATAGATCT
Organism: uncultured Clostridia bacterium; assembly: GCA_937893735.1. Lineage (GTDB taxonomy): Bacteria > Bacillota > Clostridia > Oscillospirales > Ruminococcaceae > CAG-115. The sequence continues at coordinate 3,555 of CALBGD010000243.1, forward strand.
ATTTCCTTTCAGATATCTGAGGGGCACGCTGAATATAAAAAACTACACGTTCAGACGTGAAAATCGCGCGTCTGATTTGGCTGAGCAGGTATAATTCAGTGCGTCCCTTAGTATTCCGCCGGAGCGAAATGGCGGTTGTTTCTCTACAATTATAACAAAAATTTTTAAGAAAATCAATAGTTTTTTAAATATCTGATAAACAAACAATAAGAATGCCGCCCCAAAAGGACGGCATTCTGTGATTTTAGTTTTAGATCACTTTACGATATACTTGCTGATAGCGTCAAGGAAATCTGCGCAGTCATCGCTGTGGATATTCAGTGTGAGCTCCTTGGAGAGATCGAGGCTGAAGATACCCATGATGGACTTGGCGTCGATAGCATATCTGCCGGAAACGATATCTACATCGTAATCGCAGCGTGATACGATAGTAACGAAATCCTTAACGTCGTTGATGGTGTTGATATTGATCTTAACTGTCTTCATAAAAATACTTCCTTTCGTAAATAAATCTGGTCAATGCGCTGTTCAGGCCCTGAACTTTGTAACTGCGTCAAGCAGCTCGTTAGCCTTTGCGCTGTCGTCGTGTACAACAAAATCAAGCGGCTTTGCAAGGTCAAGACTAAAAATGCCCATGATGGATTTTGCGTCTACCGCATATCTGCCGGACACGAGGTCGCTTTCGAACGAATAGCTGTTGGTGAGCGCTACGAACTCCTTAACGTCTGCGATGGAGCCGAGCTTGATTCTCATTTTTCTCATTGAATACCGCCGCCTTTCTGGTGTTGAACTCTGAGGATATTCTTTCCTCTGTAAATAAGTATATCCTCAAACTGAAAATTAGTCAATAGCTTATTGCAAATTTCGGAATAATAAAGTATAATAATGTTATATCAAGTTTTGGTTTTGGCTAAAATTACGAAACCGCACCGGAAACGTTTCCTGTTTCCCGAAAAGAGGTACTCCATAATGAAATTCAGCATTACAACACTCGGCTGTAAGGTCAATTCCTGCGAGAGCGCCGCGATTTCCGCAGCATTCCTTGCCGCCGGGTATACTCCGGCGGAAGAAGGCGGACCTGCGGACGTGTATGTCATAAATTCCTGCGCTGTTACAGGCATGGGGGTGAAGAAGGCGCGTCAGGCGGTGTCCCACTGCAAATCGCAGAATCCGGAGGCAATAACGGTGCTCTGCGGCTGCTATCCGCAGGCATATCCGGAGGAAGCGGAAAGGGACTGCTCCGCCGACATTATCACCGGAAACGCGAATAAATCCGAGATCCCTATGATGGTGTCGAAATTCCTTGCGGAGCACAGGAGATTCTCCTGCGTTGACCAGCTCAGCCGGGAATTTGACGAAAGCTCCGCTGCGCCCGATCTTGACCGCACCCGTGCTTTCATCAAGATAGAGGACGGCTGCGACAGATTCTGCACTTACTGCATAATCCCCACGGCGCGCGGACGGGTGCGCTCGCTCCCGCCGGAGGAGATAACCGCGCAGGCGAATCAGGCGGCGTCTGCGGGCAACCGCGAGATAGTGCTCACCGGAATAAACATCGGCTGCTACGGGGAAGATATAGGGTATACTCCGGCGGACGCAGTAATGGCAGCACAGGTGGAGGGAATAGAGCGCGTGCGGCTCGGCTCCCTTGAAGCGGACACGCTGACGGACGAGGAGATATCCCGGCTTAAAGCCTGCGAAAAGCTGTGCCCGCACTTCCATCTTTCTCTTCAGTCGGGGAGTGACGCAGTGCTCAAGAGAATGAAGCGGCGCTACGCCTGCGGGGAGTATTCCGCACTGGTGGAGAAGCTGCGCGCGGCATTCCCGGGGTGCTCGATAACCACGGATATCATGGTGGGATTCCCCGGGGAGACCGACGAGGAATTTGCGGAGAGCATGGCGTTTGTGGAAAAGCTCGGATTCGCGAAGATACACGTTTTCCCGTATTCCATAAGACCCGGCACGGTCGCGGGAATGCGCCCGAATCAGGTGCTTCCGCACGTAAAATCCGCCCGCGCAAGGGAAATGAACGCCCTTGCCGCCCGCATTGAGCAGGAGTACCTTGAAAGGCAGACGGGCTCCATACAGACCGTGCTGATAGAAAAGCAGACCAGCCCTGAGTTCTGCCACGGATTTACCGGAAGTTATATACCTGTGCGCATTTACGGCGAGGATATTCCGCGCCACACGCTTGCGCAGGTGAAGATAACCGGCGCGGGGCAGGGCTTCTGCACCGGAACAACAAAATTCTGATCTGAGGAGAAAAGTTATGACCAGCAGTATAAAGCAGCTCCTTGCGCTGGGGCCTTTCCCGGCGGACGCGGAGCTTTCCGACGAGCTTTTCGAGAAATACGACAAGCTCCTGAACTTCAACCAGCCGCTTTCAGAGGACGACGCGGCGCAGCTCACCAGGCTGTTTTCCCCGGACTGCGACGGGCTCAACTGGGCGCTGCTGAAGGCGATTGAAGCCGCCTGCGATACAAAGGATTCCCTGCTTGCGATGGCGGAGAAGTGCTCCAGCACGGAATACGCGGAGCTAATGCGTGCGCACGCGGAGAACAAATAACCAAATATATATTATCGCGGCGGGCATATTTCAGCACCGTAACATCTTGATTTATTGCTTGTTTAGTAGTATAATGTTATTGATTATTGCAGCGAAAGCTGTCGAGGGCGCACGCTCTGCGGCGCACCTATGAAAAGTTGGAGGAAAAACAATGGTTTACCGAATTTATGTGGAGAAAAAGCCCCAGTTCGCAGTAGACGGCGGCGCAGTGCTGTCCGACCTGAACGTGGCTCTCGGCATCACCTCAGTAAAGAACGTGAGGATAATCAACCGCTACGACTGCGAGAAGCTCCCCAAGGAGAACTTCGAGGCAGCCGTTCCGACCGTATTCTCCGAGCCGCCTGTTGACGAGGTTTACTACGACCTGCCCGAGCCTGCGGCTGACGAGCGTATGTTCGCGGTGGAGTTCCTGCCCGGTCAGTTCGACCAGCGCGCGGATTCCGCGGCACAGTGCATTCAGATGCTCTGCCCCGGCGAGCGTCCTGTCGTTAAGTATGCGAAGATATACGTCCTTAAGGGAAATATCACGGACGAGGAATTCGAGCGTATCAAGCACTACCTCATCAACGCGGTTGAATCCCGCGAGTGCGGCTTCGACAAGTACGACACCCTTGAGGTGAAGTATTCTATCCCGACAAGCGTTGAGACCCTCACCGGATTCATCAACAAGACAGACGCAGAGCTTGCGGATTTCGTGGTACACTACGGTCTGGCAATGGACAACGATGATATCAAGTTCTGTCAGGATTACTTCAAGAGCGAGCACCGCGACCCCACCATCACCGAGATACGCATGATCGACACCTACTGGTCTGATCATTGCCGTCATACCACATTCGGCACCATAATCGACAACGCAGATATCAAGCCCTCCTACATCGCTGATACATACGCAGAATACAAGGCTGACCGCCACGAGCTCGGCAGGGACAACAAGCCCCTCTGCCTAATGGACATTGCAACACTGGCTGCGAAGAAGCTCAAGAAGGACGGTATCCTTAAGGATCTTGACGAGAGCGAGGAGATCAACGCCTGCTCCGTCCGCATCAAGGTAGATGTTGACGGCAAGGACGAGGACTGGCTGCTGATGTTCAAGAATGAGACCCACAACCACCCGACGGAGATCGAGCCTTTCGGCGGCGCGGCTACCTGCCTCGGCGGCGCTATCCGCGACCCGCTTTCCGGCCGTTCCTACGTTTATCAGGCAATGAGAGTTACCGGCGCTTCCGACCCGCTGCTGCCGGTTGAAAAGACCATCAAGGGCAAGCTCCCGCCCAGAAAGATAACCACCACCGCTGCTGCCGGCTACTCCAGCTACGGCAACCAGATAGGCCTTGCAACAGGTCATGTTGCGGAGATCTACCACCCCGGATATATGGCAAAGCGCATGGAGATCGGCGCGGTAATCGGCGCGGCTCCTGCTGAGAATGTACGCAGAGAGCGCCCGGCTCCCGGAGACATCATTATCCTGCTCGGCGGACGCACAGGACGCGACGGCTGCGGCGGAGCTACCGGCTCCTCCAAGGCGCACAGCGTGAAGTCCCTGGACACCTGCGGCGCAGAGGTGCAGAAGGGTAATGCTCCGGAGGAAAGAAAGCTCCAGAGATTATTCAGAAATCCCGAGGCTACACGCCTTATCAAGCGCTGCAATGACTTTGGCGCAGGCGGCGTTTCCGTTGCCATCGGCGAGCTTGCCGACGGTCTGGAGATAGACCTTAACGCAGTTCCGAAGAAGTATGACGGTCTGGACGGCACCGAGCTTGCTATCTCCGAATCTCAGGAGAGAATGGCGGTAGTCGTAGCCCCCGAGGACGCAGACAAGTTCCGCGCGCTGGCTTCCAAGGAGAACCTTGAATCCACTCCTGTTGCAGTGGTAAAGGCAGAGCCGAGGCTCCGCATGAACTGGAACGGCAAGACTATAGTTGATATCTCCAGAGAGTTCCTGAACTCCAACGGCGCTGAGAAGCACACTGACGTTGCAGTTCCTGACGTAAAGGTCTCCTACTCCACCGGCAGAAAGAACACCGCCGCTGACTGGGAGGGCATGGTCACTGACCTCAACATCTGCTCGCAGAGAGGTCTGGTTCAGCGCTTCGACAGCACTATCGGCGGCGCAACCGTGCTTATGCCGTTCTCCGGAAAGACCCAGCAGACCCCTGTACAGGCTATGGCTGCAAAGCTCCCGGTTCTGAACGCAAAGACAAACACCACCTCTATCATGGCGTGGGGCTTCGACCCGGCTGTTTCCACACAGTCACCGTATCACGGAGCGGTATGCGCAGTTGTTGAGAGTATCGCAAAGGTAGTCGCAGCAGGCGGCACTTATGAGCACTGCTGGCTGACATTCCAGGAGTATTTCGAGAGAACACAGGGCAAGCCCGAAAGATGGGGCAAGCCTTTCGCGGCGCTGCTCGGCGCTTACCGCGCACAGCTCGAGATGGGCTGCGGCGCTATCGGCGGCAAGGACAGCATGAGCGGCACATTCGAGCACATTGACGTTCCGCCGACGCTGGTTTCCTTCGCGGTATCCACGGCAAAGGCTCAGGACGTTATTTCCGCTGAGTTCAAGGCTGCCGGCCATAAGATAGGCTATATCGCGCCGAAGTACGATGAAAACGGCCTGCCGGTATTCGACAGCGTTAAGGAAGTATTCCGCACCGTTGAGAAGCTCATCAAGGACAAGAAGGCTGTCGCAGTATGGAGCATAGCTCACGGCGGCGTGGCTGAGGGTATCTTCAAGATGTCCCTCGGAAACCAGATAGGCGCAAAGCTGGACAAGCTCACCGATGAGGAGCTGTTCACACCGGTTTACGGCGCGTTCATTCTGGAGCTTGACGGAGAAGCTGACGGCGTAAAGACCATCGGTGAGACAGTTGCCGACTACACCATCACTTCCGGCGATGTCAAGCTGGACGTTGCTTCCCTCGAAAAGAAGTGGGACGATGTTCTGGAGCCTATATTCAAGGCACAGCTCCCCGAAAAGCCCGCTCCGGAGAAGATCTCCTACATCGGCGGCTGCGAGCTGAAGCACAGCTCCGTAAAGGTAGCAAAGCCCCGCGTTCTTATCCCGGTATTCCCGGGCACGAACTGCGAGTACGATATGGCTAACGCGTTCAACAGCTACGGCGGCGACAGCGAGATATTCGTTATCCGCAACCTCTCCGCAAAGGATATGGAGGACAGCGTAAACGAGTTCACAAAGCTCATCGGACAGTCCCAGATAATCGCTATCCCCGGAGGCTTCTCCGGCGGCGACGAGCCGGAGGGTTCCGCTAAGTTCATCAACGCGTTCTTCCGCAACCCGAAGATAAAGGACGCTGTTGAATCCATGCTGTACAGCCGTGACGGTCTGATGATCGGTATCTGCAACGGCTTCCAGGCGCTGATAAAGCTCGGTCTTGTTCCGTTCGGAAAGATCGTTCCGCTGACCGCTGATAGCCCGACGCTGACCTACAACACCATCGGACGCCATCAGTCGCAGCTCACGCTGACAAGAATATGCACAAACAAGTCTCCGTGGCTGAGCTGCTGCAATGTCGGCGATATCCACAATATCCCGATATCCCACGGCGAGGGACGCTTTGTAGCTCCCGAGGCGGTTATAAAGCAGCTTATCGCTAACGGTCAGGTCGCTACACAGTACGTTGACCTGAACGGCAATCCCACCATGGACGCGGCTTACAACCCCAACAGCTCCATGTACGCTATCGAGGGTATTATCTCCCCGGACGGCAGAGTACTTGGCAAGATGGGTCATACAGAGCGTCTTACGGACAACGTTGCGAAGAACGTTTCCGGAAACAAGGAACAGCTTCTGTTCAAGGGCGGCGTAGACTACTTCGCATAAAATAATTTCCGGGAGGGTGTGAGCCCTCCCGGTTTATCATCTTAGCATAATAAAAAAGGAACGTTTTCGCGTTCCTTTTTGTTTTATATTCGGTTTATCAGCCGTTGCCCTCTTCGAGAACGTAGATATCTACCTGAACAGCGCCCCATCGGCAGCTGTCATAATAGTGCTCAGCCATGCTTCCGAAATAGAGATCCACTGCAACGGTGCCGTCCATCAGACCAAGACCGGTGTCCGCCGCCACTGCGTAGCCGTAGACCTTGCTTCCGTCCTGTGCGACGATGTAGAGCTTGCTTCCGTAGGGGATAACGTTCGGATTTACCGCGCATGTTCCTATCTCGGCGAGCCTGCCGCTTGCCGTCCTTGCACCGTAGCCTGCGGTGTAGGCGGTCGCCTTTCCGGAAACTACTCGGGTGTAGTTCTCAGGAACGCCGTTAACGAGCGTTATCGCGTCCGGGTCGTCCATCTTGGAATAGGGGGTGGCAAGCGCTGTGCCGCGCTCAATTACCTCGGTGACGGGCTGTGCGGTTATTTCATCGCTTATCATTTCCTGGCTGGTGAGAACGCCGTCGATGTATTTCTCCTTGACGGTGTAGACTCTCTTGCCGGGCACGCCCTCGGTCGTTACATATTCTGTGCCGATGGGGAGATTTGTGTTATCGGTGTATTCCGTGTCGTATGCTATTTCGGAAACGCTCTCGCGGGTGCGGTATTCCACTCTTGTGACGGTGATGTCCATTCCCTCGTAAGCCGTATCGGTCAGGGGACATGATACCTCGTCGTATTCTCCGAGCGTTATTCCTGCCTTTGCAAGAACATCGGAAACTGTTCCGTCTATCACGGGAACCGCGGAGGTCTTTCCGTCTGCGGTGACGTTCACGTCAAAGGAGCGGTATATCGTGATATACGCTGTATTGCTGCTTGTTTCCTCGTAGGAAACCTTGTCGTTGGTGCCAAGCTCATAGCTTGCGAGCTTTAGTATCGCGTAAACGTCCGTCTCGGAGGTCATTACCTCGCGGGTGACTCCGTTATCTGTGATATACACGCGATCCTTGAAATAGATAGAACCGGTCATCAGCACCACCATGAAAACTGCGGCAACGAATATCGCTCCCTTTACCAGCTTTCCCTTGAAGATAAGGCGGTTCATCTTTGCGTTGACTATCTGCGGTTTCATATTTGCCTCCTCAGCAGTTACTCATGCCGTCCCGGCAATCTCCCCGGCAGCCCGGCTGATGCCGGTACCGGGAGTAACTTACGTACAGCGTCGAGGCTTCGGGGAAAGCCTGCGCTGAAAAGCAAACGCACTGTCCCCAACAGAGCATTGCATTTCCGGAGCCTGTTATCTATATATCCCTCCGCTAAGGCGGCGGTCGGCCCCTGATTGGTTTCGGTTTTTGAGCAGCACAAGGCTGCATATCAAGGCGGTTTCGCTTTGATGTTTTGTATTATACCGTTTTTCTTCGGCAATGTCAAACGAACGAGTTGAGACATTTTTGTTAAAACTACACAAAATGATTTTGTAACCGTTTTGTAATCATTCGATAATAAGGCTGTAAAATGTAAATATCTGTATATTAATCGTTTTCTTTTTGTAATATTCACTAAAAATCAAAGTCTGAAATTTGCCGTCATAATTAACGAAATATCTGTATAATGTTAAAATATATTAGTGAAGTATTCACATGAAATGCAGCGGGATTTTCACGGCATAAAACGATTTTACACAGGAATGCGGGTTTGCAGATATCAGGTGACAAAACTATGATTTTGTGGTATAATACTATCAGACGTTTCTTTCCTGAAAAGAAGCTATAATATATTTATATAGTATAGAAAGGTTGATCGGGATACATGAGTTATGAAAAATCCTGCGGTGCGGTGGTCTACCGCAAGCACCACGGGAATACGGAGATACTGCTTATAAAGCACGTCCGCTCGGGGTGCTGGTCGTTCCCCAAGGGGCACATGGAGCAGGGCGAGGACGAGGTACAGACCGCCGTGCGCGAGATAAAGGAGGAAACGAACATAGATGTTTCCATAGACGACGCTTCATTCCGGGAGGTGGTCGTTTTCAATCCGCGGCGGGATATCACAAAGGAAGTCGTGTATTTTCTTGCGCGGGCGGTCAGCTTCGAATGCGAACGGCAGGAGGAGGAGATCTCTGACGTGCGCTGGGTGGAGATAGGTCAGACGTCTGCGTTCCTGTCCTACGATAACGACAGGATACTTATTAATAAAGCAAAGGCGTTTCTGGCTATGACAAAAATTTAATAAATTTTTTCGGAATTTGCAACCTTTTTTTCTGGTGTCTGGTTTTATGTACAGAACGGCTGAAACAGCCGGATAAATTAACAGTCCGAAAAGGAGGTCTTATTTATGAAAAATAGAAACATTCTCGCTCTGTCCATGGCGGCGGTCACAGCGCTGACCTCGACAAGCATAGTCGCTTTTGCGGAGGGCGTTGACAGCAAGGCTCTGGCGGCGGCTATCACAGTGGCAAAGACAAGACTGGATATCCCGGAGGAAATGACGGAGTTCAGTTACAGCGTAAACAATGAATATCTTCAGGATTCCTACGACCTTACATGGTCTACCCCTGATGATTACAGCGGGGAATCCGGATTCTGTTCCGTGAGCGTGCGCGGAAGCCTCATTACATCAGTGTATACCAGTGAAGATATCTGGAAAGGCACAAATACCTCGCTGGCGAAGCTCACAGGAGATCAGCTCTACGCTAAGGCAAAGGCGGCTGTATGGAAGCTTGATCCCTCTATCGCAGGCTCAATAGATATCGACCGCGAGAGCCTAAATATAAATATGTACAACGATGTTGCGACATTCTCCTTTAAGCGCACGAAGAACGGCGTCCCGGTCAAGAACGACGGCGGCACTATCCTCCTTGACAAGAACACCGGCAAGCTTATAAGATTCGACCTGACATGGCACGACAAGGCTTCCTTCCAGTCGGCGGACAAGGCTATTTCCGCTGACGAGGCGAAGAAAAAGTACATTGAGATGGTGGACGTCCAGCCGCAGTACGAGCTTGAATACGACTGGGAAACCAAGCAGATGACCGCGCGCCTTGTATATGTCCAGAATGACAGCGGTGAGATAAATGCGTTCACCGGAAACAAGAGCGATTTCAACGCGGACGGATTCTATGATGATAACAACAAGGACACCGCTTCCAACGAAGAAGGGGCAGCCATGGACAGTGCTGACGGCGGCTATCAGTTCACCGAGCAGGAAAAGGCGGAGCTTGACAAGAAGCTTCCATATGGCACGAGCGAGGCTGTAATAAAGCTGCTGAAATCCGATAAGTACCTTTCCTATAAGGACGATATGGAGCTTCGGGATTCCGAGCTTTACAAGATGAAGTTCGTCAGCGGCGACAAGTATTATTACAGCGCCACATTCTCAAACGACGACTGGGGCGATGAGATCGATTATCCCGATACCTGCGAGGTCGTTGACGATGCTGACTATGAAAAAGAGGAAGTTGTAAAGCCGTGGCAGACCGTCAATATCACGGTAGACGCGGAAAGCGGTCAGATAATCAGATACAGCTACTACGACAGCGAAAGAACCGAGAAGAACAGCTACGACCTTGAAAAGGCAGACAAGCTGGCGGATAAGATAGCAAGAAAGTACGCAGGCAGTCTGTTTGATGAAATGCTTTCCGGTTCCAGCACAACGTATGAATATTTCGTGAACAACATCGAGTACTATTCCGGAAGCTATCATACATGGAACAGATACGTTAACGGCATAGTTGTTGTGAACAACGGCATTTCGGTCGAGCTTGACGCTGATATGAAGCTCACGGATTATGAGCTGAACTACACCGATGTGAAGTTCCCGGACGCTTCAAGAATGCTCCCTGTCGAGGATATCGTGGAGAAGTTCTGGCAGGAGAACGACCTTGACCTGTACTACCTCGCGCGCTTCAGCAGGAAAAAGACCAAGACCGTGCTGGTTTATGGCACTGACGGCTACATCTATTCTGACGCGTTCACCGGCGAGCCTGTATACTCCTGGTGGAATAATCAGGAGAACGATCTTTCCGGCATAGTTGACACGGAGCTCCGCGCACAGGCGCAGGCACTTTCCGACCATGGATTCTATATCTCCTCGGAGAAGTTCAGCGAGAACGACCCTGCTTTCGCAGAAGTGTTTGCGAATATGATCGGCGCAAATATCGACGAGGAGAACAGCTCTGATAAGCTGACACGCGGTCAGGCTGTGGTGATATTCACTCGGGATATGGTGGGCGATACCGTTCCGTCCCTCAAGGGTATATTCAAGTCTCCATTCAGCGATGTGAAGGATACCGACCCGAATGTCGGATACTACGCTGTCGCCTACGCGATGGGAGTGGTCGGCGGCGATAAGCTGGAGCCGGATTCCTCCTTTACTATGGGCGATATGATAAGAATGGTTTATACCTACTATTCCCCTGAGAGATAATTGCGGGAATTGAATAGAACAGCGGGCGCCCCGGAATCCGGGGCGCTTTTCCATATGTTATATACAAAACATGAACGGATTTTTAGGCATAATTCCCAAAAAGGCGTTCTGGCGGGAAAAAAATCGCTCAGGCTATTAACATTGACCCGGATTTGTGGTAAAATATCCATGTGGGTTATGGTTTTGGAATATTCAAAGCGGAGGTAATCAATGAGCGAAAACGAAAGAATCAGCCTGACGAAGCCGTCAGCGCAGGAAAATAATACGACACAGGGCTGGAGGGATCCCGCGACGGGCGAAATTTATCCGCAGCCGCCGCAGGCTTCTCAGCAGTATGCTCAGCCGCAGAACACTCAGGGGATCCCGCAGCCGGTGAATAACGGAAGCTGGCAGGGATACTCACAGCCGCAGAGCTATGCCCAGCCACAGCAGGTATATCCACAGACATATCAGCAGCCGGTGCAGCAGGCGTACAGCGGTCCGACCAAGTTCTGCAAGCACTGCGGTCAGGTGATCCCCGCAGACGCAGTGGTGTGCACCCACTGCGGCAGGCAGGTCGAGGAGCTCCGCAGCGCGGCTCCGGCTCAGCCTATAATCATCAACAACAGCAACAATAATGTAAATAACAATGTGAACAATAACGCTGTCCACGCCGGAAGAATGAAGAACAAGTGGGTGGCGCTGATACTGTGTTTCTTCCTTGGGGAGTTCGGCATACACCGCTTCTACGAAGGAAAGGTTGGCACGGGTATCCTCTGGCTGTGCACGCTCGGGCTTTTCGGTATAGGCTGGTTTATCGACCTGATAATCCTGCTGACGAAGCCGAATCCGTATTATGTATAAAAAAATACCGCAGTCCAAATGAAACGGCTGCGGTATTTCTTTGTCATGTTTACTTTTTCAGACGCATTGCTCTTGTTGCATTCAGGATAGCTATAACGGCTACGCCTACGTCTCCGAAAACTGCCATCCACATATTGCCTATGCCTACGGCAGTCAGAAGCATTATCAGCACCTTCACGCCGATTGCAAGCACGATATTCTGCATAACGATGTTGTGGGTCTTGCGGGAGATACGCACCGCTGTCGGGAGGCTCTCAATATTGTCGTTCATCAGGACGATATCTGCGGCTTCTATCGCCGCGTCGCTTCCCATTGCGCCCATTGCTATGCCGACATCTGCACGGGCGAGTGCGGGGGCGTCGTTCATTCCGTCGCCGACAAATACAAGGGAGCTCTTTTCCGGCTTGGACTTGTACAGCTCTTCCACCTTTGCGACCTTTCCGTCAGGGAGAAGCTCGGCGTGGTATTCGTCTAAGCCTGCGGTCTTGGCAACTGCGTCTGCGGCGGCTTTTCTGTCGCCGGTGAGCATTACGGTCTTTGCGCCGCAGAGGCGCTTCAGCGCTGCTAACGCGGCGGGGGTGCCGGGCTTTATCTCGTCGGATATCACGATATATCCGGCGTATTTTCCGTCAACTGCGCAGTGTACGACAGTGCCGGGAGTGTCCACTGAGGGAGCTGTGATGTTCTCGCGCTCCATAAGGCGGTGATTGCCGACCAGCGCGGTCTTTCCGGAAACGGAAGCCTTTACGCCGTAGCCTGCTATTTCCTCGGCGTCTGCTGCCGAGGTATCAACGCCGCGCTTCTTTCCCTCGGCGATGATCGACTGCGCTATCGGGTGGGTGGAGTAGGTCTCGGCGGCGGCGCATATTCCGAGAAGCTCGTTTTCGGTCATTCCATCGGGGACTATCTTAGTTACCGCAAAGCTGCCCTTTGTAAGGGTGCCGGTCTTGTCGAAAACGAACGTCTTTGCACTGGCGAGCTCTTCGAGGTAGTTCGCTCCCTTTATCATAATACCGAATTTGGAGGCTCCGCCGATACCGCCGAAATAGGAGAGCGGCACGGAGATAACCAGAGCGCAGGGGCAGGAAACTACAAGGAACGACAGCGCACGGTATACCCAGCCGCCCTCGCCGGTCCATGCGGTGAAATCCGTGAAGCCGTTCATTGCGGTCTGGATAAGTCCGGGGATTATGCCGAGCGCAAGGGCTGCGAATACAACGATAGGGGTATATATCCGGGCGAATTTCGTGATGAAGTTCTCCGGCTTGGACTTGTTCTCGGAGGAGTTCTCCACAAGCTCCAGAATGCGCGCAACGGTGGAATCGGAGTAGGGGCGGGAGACCTTTACGCGGAGCAGTCCGTTGGTGTTGATACAGCCGCTTATAACTTCGTCGCCCTCGGCAACGGCGCGCAGTGCGCTTTCGCCGGTGAGCGCTGCGGTGTTAAGCTCGGAGGAGCCGGAAATTACCGTGCCGTCCAGCGGGATACGCTCGCCGGGGCGTACAACGATTATCTCGTCTGTCTTTACGTCCTCGGGGGAGACCTCGGATACCTCGCCGTCACGCTCTACGTTGGCGTATTCCGGGTTGATATCCACCATCTCTGCGATGGAGCGGCGTGATTTTCCGACTGCAACGCTCTGGAACAGTTCGCCGACCTGATAGAGGACCATTACGGCTCCGCCCTCGTCGTATTCGCCGATGACCATAGCGCCTATCGAGGCGACCACCATCAGGAAGTTCTCATCGAACACCTGACCGTGAGAGATGTTGCGTATCGCTTTCCAGAGAATATCCCAGCCGATAACGAGATAAGCCGCCGTGAATATCGCGAGATGGAATATACCCAGCAGGCTGAACCGCTCGTCTGTCGGGAAAATATGTTCAACGGCGAATCCTGCCGCCCATATTACTGCCGCAATGATTATGCGCAGCAGCATTTTCTTTTGCTTCTTGCTCATGGCAGCTCACCTCACAGAATCAGATCTTAATTGTGCAGTCAGGTTCAACGTCCTTGCAGAGCTTTACTGCCTGCTTGAGAACGTCCTCGAAAACATCGTCGGGGGCTTCAAGCGTGAACTTCTGTGCGAGGAAGTTTACGGAAGCGTCGGTAACGCCCGGGAGCTTCTTTACGGCGTCCTCCATTTTAGCGGCGCAGTGTGCGCAGTCGAGATCGATGAGCTTGTAGGTCTTTTTCATGGTGGTTGTTCCTTTCTTATTTGTCGTTATTTTCAGCAGAGGGTTCCTCTGTTTCAGGCTTGATTATTACTGCGTAGCAGCAGGGGATAGTTCCCTTGACGAGCTTTGTGTAGACCCTGCCGAGACCGCATTCCTCCAGCATTTTCTTGTATTCTGCGGGAGAATATTCGGCGGCGGGGTCGAAGCCCAGCAGCTTATAGGCTTTCAGCACCAGCTTTGCACGGTTTTTGCTGGTGAATGTGGGAAGGAGAAGCTTTCCGCCGGGTTTAAGAACCCGGTAGAGCTCCTTTACTGCGCCCTGCGGGTTCACAAGCAGGTGCAGGACGTTTCCGGCGATGACTACATCATAAGTGTTGTCGGGGTCTTTAAGGTCGAAGATGTTCCGCGCCTCAAAAGAGATATTGTCGGCTCCCATGAGCTTTGCCTTGCGCTTTGCGGCATTCAGCATATTCTCGGAGAGGTCGGTGCACATAACGCTTTCAGCGTTTTCCGACGCGGCGAGGGATAATTCCCCGGTGCCTGCGGCGCAGTCCAGAACCTTCGCCCCGGCGGGAGTAAGGCGGCGGGTCATCTCGCACATCTCATGGTATACATCGCCGTTTATGCTTTCGGCGATATCGTAAACATTGGCTATTCTGTCCCAGAATGTCATGGAGATCAGCTCCTTTGATTCATGGTCACCTCTAAAAACCGGGACACGAGCAGATTTCGTACATGACTTATATCAGATGCAAGGCACCAAACCGCAGTCATACTGTATGTATTACAAGGTTTGGTAACGCGGCAGATGATATAAGCCATAGAAATCTGCTGTGAAGGAGGTTTTTAGAGGTGACCTCATATAATTACTCAGTGACGTGCTCCAGCCCCTGCCGGAGTATTATATTAACGTGGTCGTCAGCCAGCGAATAGAACACCGTTTTTCCGTCCCTGCGGCAGCCGACCAGCTTCGCCCCGCGCAGTATCTTAAGCTGATGAGATACGGCGGAAGCGGTCATTCCGACCAGTTTCGACAGGTCGCAGACGCAAAGCTCGCCGTGGCTCAGCGCGGTGAGTATCTTTATCCGGGTGGAATCCCCGAACACCTTGAAAAGCTCCGAAAGGTCGATAAGCTGATCTTCATCGGGCATTGTGTCGTTTATCCGGTCCACCGTGTCGGCGTGGACGCATATGAAATCGCAGTGCGGTGTGTCGTTTTCCATCGGGTGCGCCTCCTTTATCATACATTTGAACAACTGTTCAATTGTTTGATTGTATTATACACCTTGCAGATACGTTTGTCAATAGGTTTCTGAAAAAATCTTTGCGTGGAAATATGTGTTTTTCCACAAACAACTAAAATCTTTTTATACACATTGACATATTTGTCTGTATAGTACTGGTGTTTGTCTTGGTTTTATGATATAGTAATAATGTATTTCTATTTTTACGCGAGGTATTCATCTATGAAACACAGGATAATTCTATCTGCACTGGCGCTGGCGGGTGTGTGCTCGCTTTCCGGGTGCTATTTCTTCCCGGCTGAGGAGGAGCTCCTTGAACCGCCGACAGTTGCAGTTGAGGATATTGCATATTCCACCTACACCGCTAAGAGCAAGACGATAGAGGACAAGACCACTGCGACCGGCTATGTCGTATGCAAGTCAGAGTATAACGCGGGCTTCCCGGAATCCGGCGGCACGCTTAAGACTATCTATGTCACCGCAGGTCAGTTCGTGGAGGAGGGCGACCTCCTTGCGGAGCTGGACACCGGAGACCTCCCGTATCTCTATGAGCAGCAGAAGCTGATAGTGCAGAAGGCCCAGCTTGCCTACAATGCCAGCGGAAGCGCAAACGACCGCCTGACGCTGGAAATGGAGCAGAACACGCTTGCCGAATATGAGCGTCAGCTCGGGAACTCCCGGATATACGCGGGAATGTCCGGGCAGGTGTGCTATATCCAGAGCATGAATCCCGGGGACACCGTTACGGCGTACAAGACTATCGTCAAGATAGTTGACCCGGATGAGCTTTGCATACAGTACACGGCTTCCAACATGAAGAGCTTCCCGCTGGGGCAGGAGGTCACGATAACCGTTGACGGCGAGGATTACAAGGGTAAGGTCACCAAGACCCCGACAGAGGTAGAGGAGGGAGTATACGACGACTATCCCGCAGTGCTTAAGGACACCAAGTCAACCTACTGCGAGTTCAGCAGGGATATGCCGAGCTTCCTATCGGTGGGGCAGACTGCGGATATCACGGCGGTGTATGCTTCGCATGAGAACGCTGTCGTAATTTCCAAGACCCTTGTCAAGACTGACGGCGACCGCCAGTATGTGACGATACTTGACGAGAACGACACCAAGAAAGAAGTGGACGTCACCGTTGGAATAGAGAACGCGACAGAGGCGGAGATACTCAGCGGGCTTAAAGCGGGCGACCGCGTGGTAGTGCGCTGAGGAGGCGGGTATAATGCTGACTTTATTATTCAGAAAAATGCGCAGCACCCGCTGGATGGTGCTGTGCCTGTTCATCGGATTCCTGCTGGCGGCGGGAATGATGAGCACCGTGCCGATCTATATGGATTCCTCGCTGCAGCGTATACTTATAAAGGATATGCAGGCATATCAGCAGGAAACTGGTCTTTATCCGGGCGAATATGTCGTGACGGATTCCATTCCGCTGAAGGCTTCAAACGAGGAGCGGCGCTCCTCGGTGGAGAACATGACGGCGCTTGTGAACAGCCGCACCGCGAAGATAGATATGCCGCAGGCGGACAGCAAGACTATACTCACCGACAGCTATATGTACATCACCAGCGGCAAGACCGCCCGTGTGAAGATAATAGGCATGAGCGGCATAGACGAGCATATCGAGCTTATTCAGGGGCGTATGTACGAGCCGGGGCAGCTCCCGGACGGCACCTTTGAGGTTATCGCAAACGAGGAATGCCTGAAAATACTCGATGTTTCCTGCGGAGGAACATATCAGATACAGAACAGCTTCTATTCCTCTGCGGAGCCGCTGTATGTCACGGTGGTGGGAGTGTTCCGGCAGTCCAGCGAAAACGACAGCTACTGGTCGGAAACGATGGAGGACTACCTGAATGCGATGTTCCTCGATTATGACACATTCATGGGGGATTACCTCGATACGGGGGTTACTACGCTGGCAGAGGCGCAGTGCAGGTACTCCTTCGACTATCAGAAGATGGACCTCAATGACCTTGATTCCGTGACAAAGAGCATAGACGAGGACTTTGACATCTACCCGCAGAACGACCTGCGGTTCTCCATGGGGATAAACAGCATTCTGGCGGAATATGCCGAAAGGGCGGCGAACCTGAAATCCATGCTGTGGATCCTCCAGATACCGACAATAGTTATGCTGGCGTTTTACCTGTTCATGGTGTCCCAGCTGAACGTTGAGCAGGAAAAGAACGAGATAGCCGTGTTCAAGAGCCGCGGAGCCTCCTCGAAGCAGATATTCGCGATTTACGCGATGGAGGCGGGCGTTCTGGGACTTGCCACGTTTATCATAGCGCCGTTCATAGGGCTGCTGCTGTGCAGCTTCCTGGGCGTTTCCAACGGGTTCCTGGAGTTCGTCAACCGTACGGGGCTCCATGCGAAGCTCAGCCTTGACGCGTTCATTTATGCGCTTATCGCGGTGGTCATATTCTTCATTACGACTATGCTGCCGATAATCCCGGCTTCAAAGCTCAGCATTGTAAAGTACAAGCAGAGCAAGGCGAAGGTCGTGAAAATGTCCCTTTGGGAGAAGCTGTGCATAGACGTTATACTCATTGCGGGCTCGCTGGTGTGGTACTTCCTGACGGCAAGGAGCATTAAGAAGCTCTTTGCGGACGGGACTTACGTTTCGGACGGCACGATAAATCCGCTGTATTTCGTGTTCTCGACAATGTTCATCATGGGCGCAGGTCTGCTGTTCATACGCGTTTATCCGTATCTCCTGCGGCTGATATACTATATAGGAAAGCGCTTCTGGTCGGTGCCGCAGTACATAGCGATAACCTCGGTGGCAAGGTCGCAGGGCGGCAGGGAAAGATTCCTGATGCTGTTCCTTTCCGTTACCTTTGCGCTGGGAATATTCTCGGCAAACACCGCCCGGGCTATAAACAACAGCAAATCCGACAGGATATACTACAACAACGGCGCTGACGTGGTCATAGACGCATACTGGCGGCTGGAGAGCGTTGACGACGACACTAGCTATGTCGAGATAGACATGGAGGATTACGAGAATCTCGCGGGCGTGGAAACGGCAACGCGCGTGCTCCGCACGGACGCAAAGGTGACCTACGGCGGCGTGCGCTCGGACAACGCGGCTGACCTTATGGCGATAGAGCCGGGTAAATTCTCGCAGACGGCTTGGTTCAGGAACGACCTCCTCCCGGTGCACTGGTGGAACTACTGTTCGGCGCTGGTGGAGTGCAAATCCGGCGTGCTGGCTTCAAGAAGCTGGGAGGAAAAGGGTGTGCAGCTCGGGGACACCATCTCGGTCAAGATAAGCGGAAACGACAGCGTTGACCTAATCGTTATCGCATTCGTGGACTACTGGCCGGGAATAAACCCCAACGCGCAGGTAGAATCCGAGGACGGAACGCCGACAGGAATTACAAAGGACTTCCTTGTGTGCAACTACAACTACCTCCGCAGGCTGATAGAGCTCCAGCCGTATCAGGTATGGCTGAAAATGCAGGACGGCGCGACCAGCGAACAGCTTTACGCGGATATCTCGGAGAAGAATCTCAAAATCCAGAGGATAAAGGACAGCAGTCAGCAGCTTATCGAGGAAAAGACCGACCCGGCGCTCCAGGGAATGAACGGCGCGCTGACCCTCGGATTTGTTGTGATCATGCTGATGACCGTTATAGGCTTTCTTATCTACTGGATAATCTCGATACGCTCGCGTACGCTGCAATTCGGCGTGCTGAGGGCGATGGGCGTCACCTTTAAGGAGATAATCGCTACGCTCGGCTGGGAGCAGCTTCTTGTCAGCCTTGCCTCAATAGCGATGGGATTCGTTATCGGCGGCGTGGCAAGCGATATGTTCGTGCCGATGTTCCGCACGATGTATGACGCGGCGGATCAGGTTCCTCCGTTTATCGTGCGCGGAGATCCAGGCGACTATATAAAGATGTACGTTATCATTGCTATAATGCTTGTGGGCGGCTTCGCGGTGCTCGGCGGTATTATCAAGCGGATAAACATTAACAAGGCACTGAAACTCGGCGAGGACTAAAAACTGCGGGCTGCACCTGTGATTTGGGTGCAGCCCGTTTTTCATATAATTTTGTCGCGGAATTCTCCGGGGGTCATTCCGGTCTGCTTCCGGAATCTCCGGCAGAAATGGCTCTGGGACGAGAATACGAGAAGCGCCCATATCTCTGAGAGCGGCACTCCGCCGGAGATAAGGCTCTGCGAGGTGAGCGGCGAGGATTACACTCCCGAAAAGCCGGGAACGTTATCCTCTCAGGAAGCGGCATAATAAAAACCAGCCCTGTTTTTTAGCGGGGCTGGCTTTGTATCTCCGTATAAAGAAAGGAGGCCGTATTGCGATTACCTTAGCTCAGCGGTCAAGGTGTTCGTAATACGACCCCTCTCAAAGAGTGAGTCAATTTAAAACCTTCTCTATTTCACCCGAAGGGAAGAACGCGTTAAAATCAGCAGTTTTACCTGACCGAAACGGTGAACCGGAACGGACGGACCGCAAGGCTTACCATATCGTATCACGCTAGGAACCGATCTCTGTGCGTCATGTTCGGGCTGTATTCTTCCGGAATACAGCGGCTTTGCCAGCGCAAAGGAACCTTTGCTCCCCGGGGTACGACCGAAACTCCTGCCGCAGTCTGCCATGACCTTTACCTGCCCGGCGCTGTGACCCGTCTGCGGGACTTTGCAGAAAGGCTGTGATAGCTGATGACCGTGTGTACCCGGAAATCAAGCGCCTGATAATATCGGTAGGCTTATGCGGTGATCCTTTCGGACCGCTTACAGCGCAGCGTCACCCCGCGGAAGCACCGCCGGACAAATGCGCCGGAACTCTGCCGTCTGTGAAACTCCCCGTCAACGCTCCC
>CALBGD010000244.1 GCA_937893735.1 uncultured Clostridia bacterium
GACCGCAGTTTTCGCTGTTTCCAATATCGTAATACAGTCAGCAATAAACAGTCTTGGAAAGGTAGTTATGGCAGCGTCGAGCGCGGCATATAATATTGAGATATTTGCGTATGATGTGTTTAATTCATTCAGTCAGGCTTGCACGACCTTTGTTGGCCAGAATTACGGGGCGGGGCAGATAAAGCGCTGCCGCAGGACGCTTCTGCTGTGCATTGCGGAGGACGCGATAGCTACGGCTGCGGCAGTCGCGCTGGTTCTTTTGACGGGTAGATTCCTGTTGTCGATATTCAACAGCGACCCGCAGGTCGTCGAGATAGGTTACACAAGGCTGACGATGATATTCACAGCATACACGTTCAGTATGCTGTATGAGGTCATGTCAGGATATCTGCGCGGATTCGGATTTTCACTCGTACCTGCGATTCTTACAATGATAGGCGTTTGTGGAGTGCGCATTGCATGGATACAGCTTGTGTTCTCGCATAGTCAGACCTTTCAGACGATAATGACAGCGTATCCGCTGAGTCTTGCCACAACAGCAGTTTTGATATTTATTGCACTGTTGTGCTATCACCCAGCGAAAAGGTTTGCAGTTTTGGAAAAAAATAAACCCAAGGACGAGGTTAAATGATCGGCATTTCTGCTTTGTATTGAAAGTTGATTCGTTTGTCAATGCCGACAGGGCAATTTCATGGTGAGCTAATCGAAAAGCGCAAAACCGAAGAATAACAAAAAGGCATTACCGACTGCATAAGTCGATAATGCCTAAATTATTTGGATACACCCGAAAACCGCTTGCTCATTTTACAACAAATAAGCGTCTGCACCTGCTATCATTTTGCTAACAAATCGGGGTGGGGGCTTGCAGATGGCTCTGTTAAGCCGTTTGCCTAACAATTCCATTATTCCCACTCGTCTTTCTGAAGGCTTCTCCACAGTTTCTGAGTTTACCAAACCGCATTGTTAAGCCATTCTTTTATTTGAATTATACGCAATTTATACGCAATATATTTGCTGAAAGAAAAAGTGTTGCCAAAAAGTTGCCACGGATTTTGGTTGATTGCTGTATGGTTTTCTCATCGCGACGATAACGACAGCTGCGACGATTTTATGCAGAGCGGTGCTTAACGCACGAAGAAATTTTATGGCTATTCTTTTCGGAATGGATTACTGAAACAGCTGAATACAGTCAAAACAGTCAAGCTAACCGCTTGGCTGTTTTTTTATTTGCAACGGTGGTGATAAATAGAAAGTCATATCCGAAAAAGGTGGCATTTAAGCTCGTTCTGTAAATGACAGGGCTATTGAACATAGCATTTCGCAGAAAACGGAATTGTCGAAAAAGAACGAGAAAGAGCTGACAGGCAAAGCTGAAAGAACCGTTCATCAAGCATACAGGAACGCATGCGACCTTGCTGTCCTTATCGGTAATTACACAGTTCTTTTTTCAGACCCTATGAAAATCCATACAAACTCTTTGTTGCTGGTTATTTCGCCGGATAATCCCGGAAACTACTATCACTATGACTGCACATCTAAGTTTAAAATACTTCAAGCAATTATTGACAATTGGTATGCGGAAGTTGTTTGATGGGATGACTTTATCAATGGCGGTGTGGTACTTATCATTGGATGTTATTGAGTGTAATATATTGCCTGAAAACTGTGCCGATTATTTAGTATAATAGCACAATGCTGTATGTGCATTTTTTGATTTCTTTTGCATACACGCTTCGGGAGGTGCATTTCGCGCTGCTATGTTGACGTATTTGCCACAAAATGATATAATACACGTAAAGTGAATTACTTCCAAATTGGTGGTGCTTATGGGATACATTGGAGTACAAAAGCGGCGCAGGGCTGAGCTGGGTCAACCAGACGGTATGAGGCTCAGAGAAAAGCAGCTCCGCGCTGAGATATCCACCGCAGCGGCGGTGAATTCCCCGGAATATGCCGGACGAGAAAACCCCGACCCTGTCGAGCTGCTCAATGAGAAATACCGCAGCACCTTTGACCTTGTAGGCAGGGAGAAAGCAGCGCAGCTTGCAGGAAAAGAGCGCTGCGACTTGCAGGAATACGGCGCGCGCGATGGGGACACCGGAAATAGCACGGAGCAGGAGAACCCGGAAGAGTACTCTGCCTCCGGGTTAAGGAAGCGGCATGATTTCCCGGAATACACTCATTCGGGGCGGCAGCTAGCTGAGGGTGATTTCTGCGACAGATTTTCGGAGAACGCTTTTCGCGGAGGTCGGCTCGCCGGTGCTGTGCTTTCAGGTCAGGGGCGAACGATGTTCGTCACCTGCGTGGAAAGGGCGTTGACTGTTGACAAGGCTTCAAACGAGAAGCAGCGAAAGCTTCTGGGAGGCTCGGCATTCAGGGGGAGTGTGGACGGACAGCCTGCCTCGGTCATGGCAAACAGGGACGTAAGGAGCGCAGTCGGTATCGCGGTAGACGCAGTGCATGGTGCTTCAAGGGTGCTGGATATCTTCCGGCAACTTGCGGAGGATTCGGGAGCCCTTCAGGCAGACCGCCTTGAACTGTACGGAGTAGACACTCTGCAAAGTACATATCCGTTTCTCTGCACCCAGTCCGACAAATCGCTGATAGAGCGGTACAAAAGTCGGTTAAAGGAACTGGAGAATGATAAATCGCCGGGTGCGGCGCAGGAGCGGCAAAGCCTTTCCTCGGCGCTGAAAAAGGCTGAGGCTGTCCTTAATAAAAAGGAAGCCGAGAAGCGCAATTTTCTGACTCAGCTTACCGGAATGCAGAACAATGCAAGAGAAGCTGAGAAGCTGTTTTCCTCGGAGGGCTTCGCGGAGACCGTGCTGGAGGAGATAGAGGAAAGACAGTCCGATACACCTCCGGATAATAACAAGCGCAGGAGAAAAAGCCTTAACGAGGTGATAACGAATGAGCAATGGTCAGCTCCAGCAGAGCAAACGCCAACAGACGCAGCAGAACCGACAATCTCAGAAAAAGAACGAGAATGACGGCGAACGATATTCCGGCTTAATACGACCCGAGATAAAAAGCTCCGCGGCGGAGCTGCTTGCGGCGGCAGAGGCGATGTTCAGCGGAACGACAGGCGCAAAATCAGTTGAAGCGGCGTCATTTTTCGGCAACCAGACAATGTTGAATATGGCGGAGCAGAGCGCTTTTAAGAAAAATAGCATGAAGATCGCCGGCGATGTTCTGAGCGGAGAAAACGACTGTGTTTTCGAGGTTGATTCACCCATAAACGTAATAGCGGCAGACCCGGCATTCCCAGCGGAATGCGTACCGGATTTTTCGCCTGACGCTCCGGTCGCGGACATGACGCAGGTGGGTCAGACAGCTGCGCAATATCTGATTTGAGGTTCTGCCCATGAGACTTATAGATTTACTTAATGAGGTCTTGGACAGCGGCGGTATACGCTGCTGCAAACAGAGTGGACATATTCAGCTCACCCTATGCAGCGGACCGCACAAGTGGAGCGTCTGTTTCACCGAGGACAGGGAGAGCTTTCTGAAATATTACGCGCGATATCCGTGGCATATCGCCCCGGATAGACTTAACGAAACGATTGCCGCGCTGAACGAGATGAATGTTTCACTGAGAGCAGGTTGTTTTTTGGTCAGCGAGGGTTATGTGGTTTTCAGGTACGGAGTATACATATTTGATGAGTTTACCGCGAAGGAAATCATAGCGGATCTTTTTATTACCGCTGCCGCGAAGACAGAGGCGGCATGGGATGAGGTCTATCGTGCTGTATGCGGCCGGGAGGTTCACTGATGGCATTCAAATATAACGATGGCGGTATGCCGTTTTTATCGGAGAATGAGCTGCTTGATTCATTCTCTGAGATACTTGATCTGTATATTTATTACCTGTACAAATACCATTCGTGGGTAGGACCGGACAACACGCTTCAGGGAATGCTCGGCGTGGTCGTCACCCGTGCAGAGTTTGAGAGAAACCTTCTGCGCGCGTCTGACTCGCACTGCATGATGGCATTGACGGACGAGGAGAGGGCAGAGCTTTCAAGGCTGAGGGAGTATTTCGTCCGCCACTGGGATCTGACGCTGAGCGGTGCAGAATTACCCGAAACTCGGCTTTTCCGAGTTTTTTCGCTAGATTATTTTGAGCTTTTCTGCGTTTTGACGCTGCTTTGTTGTGAGGTAAACCAGAAATACGAAAAGCTGTTCGCCTACATTCAGGATGACATCGCCAAGAAAACTCCCACCGCTGAAACGCTGATACGTCTTTTCGGAAAGCCGCTGGATAGTATCTCTGATTACTTCCGGTTCTTTTCGTCAGGCTCTGTGATGGAACGGTTTCTGTTAAGCGGTGACGGTTCGGCATCCGTGAATGCCCCGCTTCGGCTCTCTGCTGACGTCAGGGATTATCTGACTGGAAGCATGACCGCGGATGTGGCGCAATTCTGGGGCTATCGGGAACTGCTGCACCCACTCTATGCTGATAGGACAACGGCGGAATGCGTGCTTGCGTCTGTAAGGCTTCCTGTCGCCGGGAAAACCTCGCTTGTGGTATTCAGCGGCGATCGGGGCAGCGGACGCAGGTTTCAGGTAAAGCACTGCTCCGCAGCACTGTGCGAGGACGTGCTTTTCGCTGACATAACAGAGCTGTTTCAGGGGGATGACCTCAGTGAAGCGGAGCAAAGACTCACCTCTATGTTGTGCGAGCGCATTATCAGGGGCTGCGCCATATGCCTTACCGGGTTGGAATATCTGCTTGACGAGGAACGTCAGGACAGGCTGTCGAGGTTTTCCACATTCCTCAGGAAGAACCAGAACTGGCTTGGCAGCCGCATATATATGACCTCTGCCCGGAAATGGACGGACGCTCGGCTTGGTGAGAATATTATCAAGCTGGATTTTGAGCTTCCGGAGACCGATGAGGCTTGTCGGCTGGCGCTGTGGAATGCGTTCACCGCAGACATGACGCTAGACGATGATATTTCATCTGAGGAAATGGCGGCGAAATTCCGCTTTTCGCCGGGACAGATAAAGGCAGCCGCCGACCGTGCTGCTGATCTTTCGAAGATGTCCGGCGCGGAAACAGTCACAGCCGAGCTGCTGCACGAATGCTGCTATTCGCAGGTGGTGGAGGGGCTTAACACTCTTGCTTCACCGATAAAGCCCGCATACAGCTGGGAGGATCTGGTGCTTCCGCCGCAGGAAATTAATCTGCTGAAGGAAGCTTGCACCCATGTTAGATACCGTCATCAGGTATATGGGAGCTGGGGCTTCGGAAAGCGTGCAGCCTACGGCAGGGGGCTTTCCGTGCTGTTTTCCGGTCCACCCGGAACCGGAAAGACCATGGCAGCGCAGGTCATCACAAATCAGCTTCACATGAGAATGTACAAAATACAGATCTCACAGATAGTAAGCAAGTACATTGGCGAGACCGAGAAAAACCTTCGTCAGGTGTTCACCGAGGCGCGGCAGGCAAACTGCATTCTGTTTTTTGACGAAATGGACGCACTTTTCGGAAAGCGCTCGGAGGTAAAGGACTCCCATGACAGAAATGCCAACATTGAAACCGCATACCTGCTCCAACAGTTGGAGGAATACGACGGGGTCGTGCTGATGGCAACAAATCTGCTCCAGAATATAGACGAGGCGTTCATGCGCCGTATCAACTTCGTGGTATCGTTCCCGTTCCCGGATATTCCCACAAGAAAGCGGCTTTGGGAGAAAATGCTGGATACCGGCGCACCGGTGGACGAAAACATCGACTATGAGTTCCTTGCGGAGAATTTCAAGATAGCCGGGGGAAACATAAAAAATTGCGCAGTCCATGCCGCTTTCCTTGCCGCAGCAGAGGGCGTCCCGATCTCGATGAAGCACCTTGTTTCTAGCGTTGTCACTGAGCAGCGAAAAAATAACATAGTGGTCGTGCGTGAGGATCTGAAGGAATATGCCGACCTTGCTTTTGGTGAGTAGTGCTATATGAAATTCTGTTTTGCCAAATAATGACTAAGCGCATTTCACGTAAATAAATATGTCTTTCACGCCATATTTATTGATTTTGGCGATTGCGTATGTTATAATTGTTTTAGTAGCGGCAGATCAGAAAATGATGGCTGATATGCTTTTGGTGAATAACTGAGCGTATGATTTTTTGAGCAGCTCTGCTTGAAAAAAATCAACACACCCAAAAGGGTGACGACAAAACAGCCAAGATATGGTATAATTAATACGGGTTTGGACTTTTG